>JADLGD010000185.1 GCA_020849495.1 Fluviicola sp. | reverse complement strand
CTGCTTGGATGCTCAAATTTGATGCCTCAAACTTCTGGAAAGAAGAAGCATACACCGTGTTATTTGATCAAAAAGACGAACAATTTCTGAAGACTTTGAAGCAACTTTCGGATGAAAAGTTCACCAAAGAAAATCAAGCTTCACTAGGAATCAACCTTTACACGGATGTCATCGTTTGTGGACTGCAACAAAACGACAAAAGCTACACCATCCTGTTAGTTGATCTCATTGAACCAAAAGCTTTTGAGCAAAACATTGCTTCTTACTTAAGCCAACAACAACTTGGAGGAATTTGCAACAACACAGGTATTATCATCATTCCTGCAAAAAAAGCAAGCAAAGAAGAATTGAAACAAATCCTTCAAATGTGGCAAAAGTCGCCATTAATGAAAAGAGAAAGCATCAACTTCGAAAAAGAGGATTTATTCGCCTACAAACAATTGACTAACACAAACAGCTCTCCATTTGAACAACTAGAATTTGGTGTAAAACACGATCAACAACGTATTGAAATCAATGGGAAATGCCAATTCCAATCAGGAAGTATCGAAGCCTTTAATTTTGATTTAAAACCAACAGGTTTTTACCTTGCTTCACGAATCATCCCTTTGAATTTTGAAGATACATTGAATAAATACTTGCCCTTGGGAAGCTTTCAATTTTCAAAAATCAATGGAATTGTGATGGATTTCAATGGTATTTACTTGGAAGAAGCAAAAGAAGGAGTTCCTGATTTGTACGGTTATCTTCCAATTCCTAAAATGAACTTGATTGTATCCTGCGAGCAACCAATCAGTATTGAATCCATCTTAAAAGCTTGTCCGGAAGCCATTTTAGGAGCTGAAAACACACTGAATTTTGGAGAAACGGATTATCAATTAAAGCAATTGGATGCACATACTGTTTACATTGGAATTGACCCTTCTACGGTTATCAAAAAACCTCAAAAAGAATTGCTAAAAATAAAAGGAGAATTGAGACATTTGATTACCATTGATGGAAGTACGTTCATTGCATCATTAGCACAAAATATTGGACCAATGCGAATTGGAAATGAATTCATCAAGTCAACCAAAATGATTGATATGAATGTCGTTCAAACCAAGCAAAACCAATACCGAATTCACGGTGATTTAACCTTTAATCTGGGCAAACAACCGTTGCATGAAATTTCGAAATTCCTTTTAGCACTTTCTAAAAACTAATGGGCTCGATTGTTCAAAATCCTTATGCAGTTATTATTGCAAATGGTGAGTCTTGTTCGTTGCAATTGACAACAAAAGTACTTTCAGAAGCAGCATTTGTCATTGTGCTGGATGGAGCGATGCACCGATTTTTGGAATTGAACGTTCATGCAAATGTCCTTTTAGGTGATTTTGACAGAAACGACCATGCTTTTGAAGAATTGAAAGAACGATTCCCAGCGCTTGAAATCATTCACACGCCTGATCAAGAAGCAACAGATTTTGAAAAAGGTATTCATTATGCCGAACAACTTGGTTACGAAGCTATCATTGTACTTTGGGCAACAGGCAAACGAGCGGATCACAGTTTCACCAATATGGCGAATTTGATACGTTTCAATCCTTCACTATCCATTCAACTAGTGGATGATTATTCGGTCATTTACAGAATTCCAAAAGTCTTTGAAAAATACTTCGAAAAAGGAAGCATTGTTTCGTTGGTTCCAATTGGAAAAGTAGAAGGTATTACCACAGAAAACTTGAAATACTCATTGACGAATGAAGCCTTAGAACTTGGCATCAGAAATGGAAATAGCAACGAAGCAGCTGCATCAGGAATTGTGAGAATTAGCTATCAAACAGGTGAAATGCTACTGATGGAATGTCACGATTGATGGATAGCTTCCAAAATTTCCATCATTCCTTTTTTAGCGTGTAATAAGCGTGAACCGTACCAAGAAAAGATTTCTCCATCTACCAAAAGTAGTTTGGCCAAAGGAAAATCAGCCTGTAATTCAGCCAAGTGTTTTTCTTTAAAAGGATAAGGCTCTGAACTCAACAAAATCACTTCAGGCTCCTCTACTCTTTCATGTAGTTCGGGATAGCGATCTTTTTGAAGTACGTTTTCCAATTGAATCAATTGCAGCATTTCATCGATAAACGTTCCTCTTCCTGCACACATCATTGGATCTTTCCAAATCAAATAGGCTACTTTTTTTGGTGGAAATTGTTGTGCAAACTGTTGTAATTCTTCAAAATCAGTGGTGATTTGATGGATAATGGCTGTTGCTTTCGTTTGTGTTGCTGTAATTTCACCTAATTGATGAATCATTTCCAAAGCGTCTGAAACAGTCACAATATCACTCATCCAAACTGGAAATTCGGTTTCCAAAGCTTCGATATCGCTACGTTCGTTTTCTTCTTTGTTACCAATGATTAAATCAGGCTTCAAGGCTCGAATGCGATCCAAGTGTAGTTGTTTCGTTCCTCCTACATTGACTGTTTTGCTTCGAAGATCTTTAGGATGAATGCAAAAACGGGTTACACCAACAATTTTATCTTCTAAACCCAGATCTACCAACAATTCGGTTTGTGAGGGAACAATTGATACAATACGAGAAACGGGTAAACCAATGTCTACCCGTCTTCCCATTTGATCTATGTATTTTTTAAGGTGCATTTTAAGCCAACGACGCGATGATATCTTGACGTGTTAAAATGTGTTTTTTACCATTTTCCAATTCAACTAAAACAGCTGGTGTTTGTTCGTTGATCAATTTTGCAACATCCTCTAATTTAGCATGACCATTCACAACTGGGAAAGGTGCTTGCATGATTTTAGAAATAGCAGTGTCTTTCAACGCAGGATTGTCGATGATCAATTGATACACTTGATTATCATTCAAGGAACCAACGATCTCACCATCACGCATCACAGGGATTTGTGAAATGTTGAATTTGCGCATTTTAACGATAGCATGCGAAACCAATTCCTCTGAATACAAAGTAACTAAAGGTTGATCAGCATGACGAGCAATCACATCAGCAGCAGTTTTGAATTCTTCATCCAAGAAACCACGCTCACGCATCCAATCATCGTTGAAGATTTTTCCAACATAACGACTACCATGGTCATGGAACAATACCACCACCACATCATCTTCTGTCAACTGATCTTGCATTTGCAATAAACCTCCGATTGCTGCACCAGCAGAGTTACCTACAAAAATGCCTTCCTCACGAGCCAAGCGACGCGTATAAACTGCAGCGTCTTTATCCGTTACTTTTTCGAAATGATCAATCACATCAAAATCAACGTTTGCAGGTAAGATGTCTTCACCAATTCCTTCAGTGATGTATGGATAGATTTCATTCTCGTCAAAAATCCCTGTTTCCTTGTATTTTTTGAACACAGAACCATAGGTGTCAATTCCCCAAATCTTCACATTTGGATTGTGTTCTTTCAAGTATTTCCCAACTCCAGAAATGGTTCCTCCTGTTCCAACACCCACAATAAAGTGAGTCACTTTACCATCCGTTTGTTCCCAAATTTCAGGTCCTGTTTGTTCGTAATGTGCCGTTCTATTGGATAAGTTATCGTATTGATTCACATACCAAGAATTGGGTGTTTCTTGAGCCAAACGACGAGAAACTGAATAATACGAACGTGGATCTGTAGGTTCAACAGCAGTTGGACAAACAACTACTTCAGCACCAACAGCACGAAGAATATCCATTTTTTCTTTGGATTGTTTATCGTTCAAAACACAAATCAACTTGTAACCTTTGATGATTGCTGCCAAAGCCAATCCCATTCCAGTATTTCCAGAAGTACCTTCAATAATGGTTCCTCCCGGTTTGATTAATCCAGCTTTTTCAGCATCTTCAATCATTTTAACCGCCATACGGTCTTTCACCGAGTTACCAGGATTGGTTGTTTCAATTTTTGCTAAAACAGTCGCTTTACATGTACTTGTCAGCTTGTTTAAGCGCACCAAAGGAGTGTTTCCAATGGTTTCCAATATGTTGTTATATACTTTCATACATTATTTTGTTGTGACAAAAATAACACCTTCCCGTGGGAATGCAATGATTCATTCAAAAAGCTATCAACAAAACATTATTGGTATAGAAGTTGTAAATTCGGACGCAATTACTACATTCAAATTATGAAACTACTTTACTATACATTTTTCGGAATCCTTGGAACCTTTATTGTTTCTTGTTCATCTATTCAGCCCATGCGTGTTCAAGTAATGCGTCCTGCTGAAATTACCATCGCAAAAGATGTTCAAACAGTTGCTATTTTAAATCGATCCATTCCAACAGTAAAAAACAGTGTTGAAACTGTTTTGACAGGAGAACGACCAACACAAGACAAAGATTTATCCAATGAATGTGTAAGAGGTTTAGGTGATTTATTGCGCACCAGTGATCGTTTCAAAATCAAACAATGCGAAGGTACCATGAATGCATCAGATCCTGCGAGTTTGCGTTTTGCAAGTGAATTGGATTGGGCAATTGTTGATAGTATCTGTAAGAAATATGAAACAGAAGCTTTGTTGGTATTAGAATATTTTGATACCGATTTTAAAATCATTAGTCCTGGAGCAACTGCTGCTGCCACTTTGAATAATGTATTAAACGGAAACGGAGCAGATGTTGAAGTTACAGGATCAGCAACGGCAAATGCAGGATGGAGAGTGTATATTCCAGCTACCAAAACAATTGCATACGAAAACTACTTTAAGTGGACTAAAACTTGGCAAGAACATTCTACGAATCCGATAGATGCTATTGCCAAATTAATCAAACCCAATCAAGCATTGATGGATGTTAGTTTCACTACTGGTTATGAATTCGGTATGCGCATAGTTCCACTTTATTTTTGGGAAGATCGTTCGATGTACAAAGGCAAAAAAGGATTGATGGAGCGCGGTGAACGTCAAGCCTTAGCGAAAGACTGGGAAGGTGCAATTGAAACGTGGAAAGATGCTTATGAAAACTCCATGAAATCAAAGATAAAAGCAAAAGCTGCTTTCAATTTAGCTTTAGGTTACGAAGTAATGGGGAACTTGGAGGAAGCACAAAAATGGGTGCAAACTTCCTATGTAGAAAGAGATGAAGATGAAGCGCTTGAATATGGAAACATTTTGGACAAACGCATCCGTGAACAAGGGAAATTGAAGCAACAAATCGGAGAATAATTGATTTATTAAGCGATTTTTCTTATTTCAAGTTATCAACATGCTTCGCATTTAGCGAAAGATTGGCTATTTTTGTTCCATGTCTGAATTCGTAGTTTCTGCCAGAAAATATCGTCCACAAACCTTTGATACGGTTGTGGGGCAAAAATCTATTACGAATACGCTTAAAAACGCTATTAAAAGTCAGCATTTAGCTCAAGCTTTTTTATTCTGTGGTTCCCGTGGAGTTGGTAAAACAACCAGTGCACGTATTTTGGCTAAAACAATTAATTGTTTTAACAGAACTGAACAAGTTGAAGCATGTGACGAATGTGAAAGCTGTAAATCATTCAACGAAGGCGCATCATTGAATGTTTATGAATTGGATGCTGCATCGAATAACTCCGTTGATGACATTCGTGGATTAATCGATCAAGTGCGTATTGCTCCACAGATTGGAACACACAAAGTGTATATCATCGATGAGGTGCACATGTTATCCGCTTCTGCTTTTAATGCTTTTTTGAAGACTTTGGAAGAGCCGCCAGCACACGCCATTTTTATTTTAGCAACAACTGAAAAACACAAGATTTTACCAACGATATTATCTCGTTGTCAGATTTTTGATTTTCAGCGCATCAAGGTGAAAGACATTGCTGACCATTTGGCCACCATTGCAACGAAAGAAAGCGTAACTGCGGATCCAGATGCATTGCATGTGATCGCTCAAAAAGCAGATGGTGCTTTACGAGATGCACTTTCCATTTTTGATCAGATTGTTAGTTTTTGTGGAACTACTATTACCCACAAAGCGGTCATAGAGAATTTAAATATCCTCGATCACGATTACTATTTCAAAGTAGTTGAAAATGCGTTGAACGAAGATATTCCAGCAAATTTATTATTGTTCAACGACGTAATGGAAAAAGGCTTTGATGCGCACCATTTTGTTGTCGGATTAGCAGATCATTTCAGAAACATTTTGGTGTGTAAAGATCCTCGAACAGTTAATTTATTGGAAGTTGGAGAAACAACTGAAAAACAATTCTTGGATCAATCCAAACGTGTGGATGCAAATTTTTCCATTCGAGCATTGGGTGTTCTGAGTAAAACGGATGTGGATTACAAAGCCTCCAAAAATCAGCGACTCCT
>JADLGD010000184.1 GCA_020849495.1 Fluviicola sp. | reverse complement strand
ATATACGATTTCCGGAAATTACATCGATACCATTCTAAATGTTTCGGGTTGTGGTTCCATCATCACGTTGATATTGACCATTGATCAAACGCCAAACTCCTCTGCAACTGCAGATGCAACTAATGTTCTTACAGCTATAGGTGGTAGTACTTTCCAATGGATAAATTGTACAACAAATCAACCGATTAATGGAGCAAGTTCTGCTACGTTTACACCAACAGTGAATGGAACGTATGCTGCAATAGTAGGAAATGGAAATACTTGTGATGATACATCGAATTGCATTACAATCTCAACGATTGGGCTGAGTGAAATTTCGAATATTTCAATCGAGTTACATCCTAATCCAACAAATGATTTTGTGCGCATTTCCTTCGATAGCAACGAAGCGCAAGTGCACATTTACGATACACAGGGGAAATTGATCCAAACCAAATCCATTCACAGTGGCGAACAAATTTCATTGAAAGAGGTGGAAACGGGCGTTTACTTCTTTGAAGTGACTACCGAAAAAGGTCGTGCGGTGAAACGGGTGGTGAAGGATTAAAGCATACCAATTAAAATAGAGAGCTCTTATCTGTAATTAGATAAGAGCTTTTTGTTTTCTGAGCAATTTCTTATCGTAAAAGATTGACTATAACCAACCTATGATGGATTAAATTCAAGAAGGCAAGCAACCCTTTTATAAAATCGGGAGTCTTTGCTAAGTACCTACTTATTACAAAAAAAATGAAAATTAAGTTTAAACAAGTTATCCTGTTCATCACCTTATTGTTGTCAGGATTCTCATGGGGTCAAGGATTCGTTCTTACTTCACTTCAATCCAACCAATCAACTTACACTTCCTGTGATAGTGTTTTAAGCCTTTCCATTAGCGCTTTAGGTTATGACACTAATAGCACAGCTGATGTGGATTTTTATATAGGCGGAACCAATTTTACAGCAAGTCAGTTTTCTGTAAATGTTACGTGGGGTGATGGGTCTAGTACGACACATGTAGGAGGTGTTTCAAACAGTCAAACAGCGATTAGTTTTAATCCTCCGTTAGAGCATGTGTATTCTACAAACGGATCTTATCCAATCTATGTAACGGTAACCAATCCTTTAAACAACTCCTATGTTATAGATTCTATTAGCTACAATGATGTGGTGTGTAATACTTCTACTTTCATTGTAGCATCCTTGGATTGTGATGATGATGGAAATGTTGATTCTACCATTATGAATGGAATACCAGTTTATTTGGTCAATAACAATTACACCTTTGCTTCTGTTACCAATAATGGAATGGCTTACTTTCCAAATGTATTTTCTGGAACTTACATTTTAGAAGTAGACCAAGGGTGGTTAATTACGAATGGTTTTACTCAAACGTCCATTTTTGCAAATGTTATTAATGTATATCCAGGGTCAGGTGTAACTACTGTAGGAGTCAATCTTACTTGTGATAGTAACACTGTTGCTCAAAGTTGTATCAGTGGTTATGTGTTTTGTGATTCAGATTCCAATATGGTCTATTCTTTGGGAGATATTCCTTTGATGAATGCTCCAGTAAATATTCAAGTGAATGGACAAACAATCACCACTTACACTTCCATGAATGGTTATTATTCAACTGTTTTAAATGCAAATTCAGGTGTGCCTGCAATCATTTCCATTAACCCGAATTGGCTTGCAGTCAATGGATATTCTACCAATTTTGGTCCTCAGACATTTTTAACGGCAGATTGCAATATGTACGATACCATCAACATTCCAGTTAATTGTAATAATGCATGTTCAAATTCATCTTGCGCAGGACTGTTTGTTTTTTGTGATGCAAATACCAACGGAATCATGGATGCTGGAGATACACCAATTCCGAATGCTCCAGTTCAATTCATGTTGAACACCATGTATAACTTGGCTACGGTGTATACAGATTCAAACGGTTACGCAGAATATTGCTCCAATTATATTCCGAGTCAGTACATACTTGCACAAGTGAATCAGTATTGGATGCAACAGCATGGGTATACCAGCAATACAGGAATACTTACCTTATTAACGGCGAATAATCAAACTCCAGCACCAGGAAACTATCCTATCAATTGTGGAACTTCTTCTCAATGTGCGGATATTTGGACTACTGTTACACCATGGATTGGTTACTATCAAGGAAATACAGCTTACATTAAATTGAATTTAGGAAACAATGGTCCTGGAACAGCTTATACTTACACTGTTACCATGAGTTTTCCAGCTGGAGTTACACCAATAACTTCTTCTATTAATTTGCCTGGATATACCATTGCAGGAAATACCATTACATGGAATTTGACGAATATGCCAGCAGGTTACAGTAATTATGACATCATTCAGTTTTCAGTTCCAACAGGATTAGCAAGTGGAACACCACATTATTATACGTCAACGATTACAGCGACCAACAACACAACAGATTGTTGTCAAAGTAATAACAATGGAAATTTATTGCAACTTGTTGGAAGTAGTTATGATCCAAACGACAAAACGGTTGATCATGAAACGAATATCGATCCAACACAAACGGAGTCTTTGACGTATGTAGTTCGTTTCCAAAATACAGGAACTGCTCCAGCTCAAAACATCTATATTTTAGACACTTTGAGTGCAAACTTGGATTGGGCTACTTTTGAGTTATTAGAAACCAGTCATTCAATGCAAGTGATCAATCTAGGAAACGGTGTATTACGTTTCGATTATCCTCAAATTTGGTTGCCAGACTCCACTGCAAATGAAGCAGAAAGTCATGGTCATTTGGTTTACCGCATTCGAGAAAATGCTTCTAATGGTGTAGGTTCAGCTATCAGTAACACCGCTCATATTTTCTTTGATTGGAACGATGCAATTGTTACGAATACAACCTACAATATCAACGCAACTTTAGGAATCAATGAATTTACAGCTGATCAAGTGCGTTTGTATCCAAATCCAGCAACTGACCAAGTGTTCATTCAAGCTGTTAGTGCAATGGAAAGAGTGGAATTAGTTGACTTATCTGGTAAAACGATTGTTTCGAAAAATGTCACAGATGTTCAAACAGCGATTTCATTAGACGGAGTTGAAGCTGGCATGTACCTCATTCGAATTACAACTCCAACGGGGATTGTAAGTAAATCGTTTGTGAAGCAATAAAACGAAAACAATAAATAAGATCCGATCATTCTGCCAAATTAGAAAAAGGCAGTTGGTCGGATTTTTTATTATTTTTGCTCTGATTATCTGATAGATAATTCTTGTTTCAAACTTAAAAAACAAACACAAATGAAAACGAAACTACTATTTATTGCCCTTCTTGCAACTTTTTCTTCATTCGCTGGTAAACAAGTGATGCTAACAGTAAAATGGCACTTTGCAAACGTTGTTGAAGGTTATGACCATGATAGTAAAATGTTGGTATATATTGATGGTAAATTGATTGGTGAATCAAAAGTGTTTAAAGAAACTGCTCATGCAAGCTATGATGTGGAAGTTCCAAGTGGCGCACACGATGTGAAAATTGAAAATTATTCTTTCTATGAAGGAAAATGGGATATTCATACCAAAGCAAATCGCTATTCCGTAGATGCTTTTTACAATGGAAAGATTACCTTTTCAAAAAACACAACAATTGATATGAATTTTGATGTAGACAAGGAAACTACAGAAATAACAGTTGTTGGTTCAAAAGAAATAAAACCGAAAGCAGTTCCATTAACAGTTACATGGATTTACAAAAATGTAGAGGAAGGATTTGATCATGATAATCTCACGGAATTATTTGTTGATGGTAAAAAGGTAGGAACATCGGATATTTATAAAGAATCTAAAAAAGGAACAATGACTGTTATGGTTCCAGCGGGTAACCATGAAATCACTATTGAGAATTATGCTTACTACGAAGGAAATTGGGAGTTACATTCCATTGAAAACAACTATTCTGTAGATGCGTTTTATTCAACAAATCTGAATTTTAAAAAGAAAAGATACATCAACTTGGTGTTTGATATTGAAACATTGGAAACGATCCCTACTGTAAAATAAAGGTTCATTTTTCAAAAAATTAAAGGCGGTTTTTTACAGACCGTCTTTTTTTTTGCTCATTTTTTTTGGTTCATTCTATTCAAACAGAACAATTTAGTGGTGAGAATGTGAAAAAATTTAATCGCGAACGTTTCAGAAACATGCTGCTATCGATCAAAGATTATGCTTCAAAAAAACAGAAAGAAGAATTGTTGTTTACTTATAATAACTGGAAAGGGAAACAGGAACAAATAGATGATGTCTGTGTTGTTGGAATAAAAATCTAACAAGCAATTATCTTTTTAGTATCATTGTGTTCAATTATGAAGTAAGATGAAACAATTGCTACTCTTGCATGGCGCTTTGGGTGCTGGTCAACAGTTGTCGGATTTGAAGGATCAACTTTCTAGTACATTTCAAGTGGCTATTTGTGAATTTGAAGGGCATGGAGCAACAGCTTCAAATACTTCTTTTTCCATTCAACGGTTTGTTGCGAATACACAAGATTTATTGAATCAGTTGGCTTGGAAACAACCGCTAGTTTTTGGCTATAGTATGGGTGGTTATGTGGCTTTGAAATTGGAAAGTGAACAACCAGGAACGTTTGAGCAAATCCTAACCTTAGGAACGAAGTTTAACTGGAATGAAGCAAGTGCACAAAAAGAATCGAAGATGTTGAATCCTGCTGTGATACTTGAAAAAGTACCCAAATATGCCAGTTACTTAGAGCAATTGCACGGTGAAAATTGGAAAGAGGTTTTGACCAAAACAGCAAGTATGATGTTAGAAATGGGACAAAACCCACCATTAACTAATGATGCGTTGGCCAGAATTGCAATTGATGTGCACTTCATGAGAGGTGAAAAGGATGTGATGGTGGATTTGGACGAAACACTTTGGGCAGCAAAAGGCGTTCAACATGGAAAATTAATTGAAATACCTGAATGGCAACACCCGATTGATCGCATACCAGTTACTGAATTAGCTGCTCACATTCAAAAGCTTTACAAGTAATATTTTTCGCGGTTGCGCTTGATCTTTTTGTGGTAACTTCGATTGGATTTTAGTCCTGTACTCGTAAAGATTCCGCTAATGATTGACTTGAACCAAAGATTAAACACATAACGTTCGTTATTGCGTTCAGTAAATACAAAGGATGGTTTTGAGTTTTGTTTGTTCAATAAAAAGTCATTCGCGGTAAAATTGATCAAATTGAGCATTAAAGGGCTTTTAATACGTTCATTTGAATCCAATTGCACACTTAAATCATGGTATTTGAAATTCATGTACCCAAATGCAGCCAGTTTGTTTCCTTTAATCGATGTGGACAAAGTATCACAGAAACCGGATAAAATCTGTAATGATGCAAATGGTTTGTATATAGAAGACAGTTTTCTCAAATCTGTTTTTCCCATGGCTAAGCGCATTCGAAATGCAGAAAGTGTATCTAAATAGGATTCTCGATAGAAAAAATGATTGATGAATACATCGTTGAAATACAAATTGGCATCGATCGAAAGAGAGTCAGTTGCGGTAGGGTGTGATTTAACATTGGTGATTTTTCCGGTTAATTTTGATAAATCCATCGTTATGAATTCTTCGTTATTGCTATGTAATTCTTGATAAGGTATATGAATATTCTTAAAAAGGATTTCATCG
The DNA here is from genome assembly GCA_020849495.1 of Fluviicola sp. Classification (GTDB taxonomy): domain Bacteria; phylum Bacteroidota; class Bacteroidia; order Flavobacteriales_D; family Crocinitomicaceae; genus Fluviicola. The sequence continues at coordinate 56,064 of JADLGD010000184.1, read as the reverse complement.
ATGTCAAAATCATACGTATTATTCATCAGTAAATCAGTAAACATCGGTTTGATGATTCCTTGTTCAAAAGGTTTTGTTTTATCCTTCGACAATTCAATTTCAGCATCTATTAATTCAATGGATTTAAAATGAAATTTATGCTCTTTCACTATTTCAGCAATAGATACATTGTTGAGGGTCAAATTACCATTCAACATTCTAAAATAGACTGATTCAAATGCTTGTTGTTCAAAATGTTCTTTACTCGTTTTAAAGGGTAAAATATTGATGCCATTCATTTGGATTTGATCTTTTTGACTTCTCCAAAATACTTCATTAACATGAATGGTGTGTTGCTTGTATTCTGTTGTAAATCCTTCTAAATGACCGCGCATAAAATCTGCTAATAGCACAGGATCCTTGGCTATTTTTAGCACATCATTTTGGTTGAGTGTAGTTCTGCTTTGAACCGTTATTTTTTGGATTGCACTATTCATAGCTTGATAAGTAAATTGCTTTAATTCACCTTCTAGTTTACAGTCAAGTTGATAGCTCAAAGGAAGTTTTGATAAATTATTTTGTAGCTCTTTTGTAAGAAGCACCTGGTCTTGATGCACTTCTTTTAAGGTCATATTTAGTAAGAAATTTGATTCCAATTGAACCGTTTTATTGTCAAAATTGGTGTTTAAACCAATATTTTCAAAAACGACTTGATCAACATCCATCTGTGGTAACTCAATTGCTTTTTTAGTGCGTTTAAGAACTTGATTTCGTTTTTTAGGAAGTTTAGCAAAGTCAATTTTAATGGTTGATTTCGGGAAGGTTATTTTCTCAAGTTTCAACTGATTTTTTGCTAAACTAGAGTTCTTTAGATCGATTTGTAATACAGGAACATCCACATCAATCTCATTTTCATCCAATTTATTGTGAAGAATAATCTTTCGTAAAGTGACATGTTTATCCTCCAAGCGCAAAGCACCAACTTCTAAATCAATTGCATCATTGAAGTTATTGATAAAAATGTTTCTCGCTTTGGCATCCGAATCTTTCCAAGAAAGTGAAGAAGTTTGATAATCAAACCCTTTAAAATAAGTAGAATCGATTTCAAAACTCACTATTTTTTGTTTTGACTTATTCAAAGAAAACTGTGTTTTTTTAATGAAAACAGTATCGATTACGATGACAGGAACTTTTGCGATAATTGTTGCATCTTTTGTCTCATTTAACCTTAGATCCAAATTTTCAACCTCAAATTTCCCAACATTGATAGTTTGTTGATTGATGAATTCATTGAGATCAAATTGAGACATGTTTAATTGGTTGATCTCTGAAGTTATTTTTGGACTATTCAATTTTAAATAGCCGACTCTGAAATTCTTTTCTAAAAAGAATAGTTGGGTATTATTTACCCTTAATTGATGGATTCCATCATTATAAAACAATGCACCAACCGAAAGTTTATCTACGGTTTTTTGTAGCTCTAACACACTTTTTAACGTGTTCAATTTTTTGGTGTTAAACACCATATCCAATTGTTGAATGATGAAATGTTTGTTTTGGTTCGTTACATCAATGTATCCCCGATACAATTCTATTTTATCAGATTTAAAATAATGGGCAACTTCATGAATGCCTTTTAGAAAAATGGAATTGATTTGTGAGAAATTAAATTCAAACTTCACTTTTTCGCGACCATTGTATGATTTCACAAAGTGAGGAGCTATGATTTGAATGCGTTTTGCTTGAAAATCCAAATCCAATGCCTTTGTAATATCTAAATCGATGAACTTAATTTTGTCAACTTTTAATGAAGTATTAGCAGCTCCTTTTTTATTGATAAATTGAGGTTTAATTAATACGATGGTATTGTTTTCAAACGAAAATTCTGTCAGCCTAATTTCTTGATCTGTTAGTGGAGAAGTAATCGTGAAATGATCATTCAAAAGTTTCATTTTTTTACAGGTCAATCCGCTTGCTTCATTTAAATTTAAATGTTGAATTAACAAGGAACGTTGATATACAAACAGCTTTTTTTCGTGTAGTTTATTTGTTGGAAAATTCAGTTTTAAATCGTTCAATTTGAGGTGTTTGATTCCGACATTGTCAAAGACTTCAAACATGCTTGTTGGGGTGATTTGTCGTTGGACGGAATCAATATTTCGCTCTATTCCTCCTTTTACCAATTGAAAAGTTACATCAACCTTAGAAAGGTAAAGTGAATCGATGTTTAGATCTTCGTTCTTGAAAAAATCAGGGTTGATGATAAAATGGAATACTTTCGTTGTAAATACATTGTATTTTCCTTTCAATTGTGGGGAAGGTTGGATGAATTTAAAGTTGGTCAAGCGTAATCCTCGATTGTTATTGAGTAATAGTTGATCAAATTCAATCAAATTGTCTTTGATAACTATGCGTTGTTGCTCCATTCGAATGTTGAATACTGCTTCAAATAAATTCGTGGTTTCATTTTTCGAAAATTGATTGATTTCAAAATCGATGTGTTTTAATTTGAATTGTTTGCCTTTTAAAAGAAATTTCACATTTGCATCGTTAATCACGATGTTTTCCATGTGAAACTTACCACCAATTTTTGCTAATACATGTTTAAGATGCTCGATTTCAGATTTTAAGTTTACTTTTTTACCCTTTTTTTTCAGCTGAATTGAAAAATCAACGCCAGTAACATCTAAATTTTCTATGTTGTAATTATTACCGAACAATAATGGATAAATAGCGTCTAATTTTAAAGTCACTCGTTTAATTCGAATGGATCTAGTGGCTTTATCAAAACATTTTTTATTCTTTAAAACGATATTCTTCAACACAATTTGATCATCCCAAAAATGATAGGCGCTGTAGCCGATTTTTAAATCAAAACAACCATTTGTTTCTTGTTGTACAACATATTGGATCGTTTCTTTTAAGCGATATTTAAGTAGTAAATACATAGTCAATGTGAGCGTAAAAACAATCAATGTTAATACCCACAAACTTCGTTTTGCTATTTTTTTTAGTCGCTTACTCACAGCTTTAGTGGACTTAAGGGAATAAGGAACAATCATTGATTCCCTTTCTATAAAGATAGCAAAGCAAAAGCATACTTTTCAGTAAAATTCCACTAACGGTAATTTACCCAGGGATCATGTTGTATTTTTGTTGCATGAAAATTGAAATTTGGTCGGATATCATGTGTCCTTTTTGCTACATTGGCAAAAGACATTTAGAGCAAGCGTTAACGCATTTTCCAGAATTAGAAGTGAACATCGAATGGAAAAGTTTCCAATTAGACCCGAGTATTTCTTCTCAACCAGGGAAGGATGTTTATTCCTACTTAGCTGAAAGAAAAGGGATGTCTGTTTCAGATTCTAAGCAAATGCATCAACAGGTTGCTAATCGAGCAAAAGAAGTTGGATTAGACTATCACTTTGACAAAGCGGTAATTGCCAATTCTTTCAATGCACATCGTTTGATTCAATTAGCAAAAACAAAGGGTTGTGGAGATAGTATGGAAGAAGTGTTTTTCAAAGCGTATTTTACTGACGGAGCAGATTTAGCAGACATAGATCAGCTGATGCAATTGGGAATCAAAGCAGGATTAAATCCACTAGACATCAAAGAAACCATAGATAATGAAGGTTTCACAACTGCTATTCAACAAGACATCGTTGAGGCTCAACAAATTGGTGTAAGTGGTGTTCCATTTTTTGTTTTCGATCGTAAATATGCAATCTCAGGTGCTCAACCAATTGATGTGTTTATCAACACAATTCGTCAATTAATTGCAAGTTAATCGATTAGATATTCAACCAAACCATGTATTCCTACACTAAGAATTGTCAAATACTCATATTTGGGGTTCAATGATTTCCATTTTTTTACATTTATCCGTCGAATTGTATTTCAATTGTTCAAACACTATTTACTGAAAGCTATCCAAATCTCTGAGGTAAAAAGATTTTGTACATTGGTTACAATCACTATTTATTCATTAATTTCTTACACTACATGAAAATGAAACTGTTACCTGTTGTACTTATCAGCGGCAGCTTGTTTGCTCAAGAAAGAACAACAGCTTCTGGCGGAGACGCTAGCAGTGGTTCAGGATCAGTATCTTACAGTGTTGGATTAATTGACTTTATTACTGCATCAGGAACTGATGGAACGATAAATCAAGGCGTTCAACAACCGTTCGAACTGTTTTCAGTTGGAGTAGAAGAGTGGGATCAATCCATTGCAATCAATGCATTCCCCAATCCAGCTACTACCAATTTAACCATTGCTTTTGGTTCTGTTCCAGGAGAAAACATGATGTATGAATTAACTGATGAAGCAGGTAGATTGGTTAGACAAGGTGGAATTGTTTCTCAAGAAACGATTATCGATCTTCAATCTCTAGCTGTTGCTGGTTATTTCTTAAACATCAAAGAAGCAGATCGTTTAATTCGATCGTACAAAATCATTAAAAACCACTAATTGAAAAGTATGAAAAAACTATCCTTTTTAGCTGGTGCATTATTGCTTGCTGGAGTATCATTTGCTCAAGCACCGCAAAAAATGTCTTACCAAGCAGTTATTAGAAATGCATCAAATACTTTGGTGACGAATGCACCAATTGGGATGCGAATCAGCGTCTTACAAGGTTCTGCATCAGGAACAGCAGTATTTGTTGAAACACAAACAACAACGACCAATGCAAATGGATTGGCATCTGTAAAGATCGGTGAAGGAACAGCAGTTACTGGAACTATGGCCGCTATTGATTGGTCAGCAGGTCCTTACTTCATTAAAACTGAATCTGATTTAACAGGAGGAACGAATTATACAATCGTTGGTTCAACTGAATTATTAAGTGTTCCTTACGCTTTGTATGCTGAAAACAGCGGTACTCCAGGTCCAGCAGGAGCTACAGGTCCACAAGGTCCGGCAGGAGCAGACGGAGCAACAGGTCCTCAAGGTCCAGCGGGAGCTGATGGTGCAAATGGAGTTGATGGAGCAACAGGTCCTCAAGGTCCTGCAGGAGCGGACGGAGCAACAGGTCCACAAGGTCCAGCGGGAGCTGACGGAGCAACAGGTCCTCAAGGTCCAGCGGGAGCTGACGGAGCAACAGGTCCTCAAGGTCCAGCAGGAACAAATGGTGTTGACGGTGCAACAGGAGCAACAGGTCCAGCGGGTCCAACAGGCCCAGCAGGAGCTAATGGTGTTGACGGAGCAACAGGTCCGGCAGGAGCAACAGGTCCAACAGGAGCTACAGGAGCAGCAGGTCCAGCAGGAGCTACAGGAGCAACAGGTCCAGCAGGAGCAGCAGGGGCAACAGGTCCTACAGGTCCTACAGGAGCAACAGGTTCTGCAGGAGCTAATGGCGCAACAGGCCCTACAGGAGCTAATGGTGCAACAGGTCCTACAGGTCCTGGAACTTTAACTGGAACAACGAACTACATGATTAAATTTACTTCTGCTACAGGTGGTGGAAATTCTCAAATGCAAGATAATGGAACTGGAATAGGTGTAAATATTACTCCTGCTACACAATATCGTATGTATGTTTATAACCAACAGTTAACTGTAAATGGTGATGGTCAAGCAACTTTATTTGGATATCGAACACGTGATTCACAAAACGATGGTACTGGTTATGCACAAAGTGTAGCGAATGATGCTACAAGAGGATTTAACTTTTGGGGTGACTTATATACTTTTGGAGTTGGTGGTTGGAACTACAATGATTATACGCGTTGTGGTGGTACATTCGGTTCAGAGGTTTCTGGAACATATTGGGGATCTTTGGGTTACCGTTCATCAGCTTTATTAAACTACGGTGTATATGGAAGTGCTGCATATGCATCAGGAGGTGGATTGTTACCTTCACAAGCATCAAATGGAGTTGGTGGTGGTTTCTTCGGAACGTTTGGTGCTTTCACTCACGGTTCTGTAATTGGTCAAATCAATAAAGGAGATTTGTTTGCATCTTACAACATTGGTGATGTGTACACATCTGGTAAAAATGTTGAAATGGTAGCTACTGAAAGCAAAATGGTACCGGCTTATGCTGCTACATCTACAGAAGCAACTGTTTACAAAAAAGGAACAATCCAATTGGTAAATGGTGTGGCTACAGTTGCATTTGATGCGAATTATGTTGCATTGTTGGGTGAAAATCCAGTTGTTACAATTACTCCAATGGGTGAGTGTAATGGGGTTTACATCACAGGTGTTACTAAAAATGGATTCACTGTTAAAGAATTGAATGGTGGTACTTCTACTGTTCAAGTTTCTTGGATTGCTGTTGGTAACCGTGTAGATGCTAATTCTACTGAAGTTCCTGCATTCATTCAAGATCCTACTTTTGATGGTAACATGGAAAAAGTTTTATTCAATGATGGTAACAAAGAACAATCAGGTGAAGGTATCTGGTGGGATGGAAAAACTATTCAAATGAATAAAAACTATCCTGCATCTATCAATCCATCTCGTGAAGAAAAAACACGTATGTTGGAAGAAGCTGCAAAAAGAAACAACAAATAAATAAGTTTCATTAAATTGGCTCCCTCACTTGTGGGGGAGCTTTTTTGTTTTATAAATTATGGTTCAACGGTTCATCATTGGTCTTTTGTTGCTAAGTTCATCTACTTGTTTTTCTCAAGAAACAAAGGATTCGACTTTTCGAATGAATTTTCTAAAAACGGTTGTGACCTATTTAGCGAATGATTCTTTGTATGGGAGACCTACATCAAGTGTCTATGAATCACAAGCAGCTGATTTCATCTATCAAACATTCAATGAAACCAAAGGATTGAAACCGAAAAGACAAGAGTTTGCTTTCCAACAATCCGATACAGCAAGTGTTCAACAGTCGCAAAACATCTATTGTTACATCAATAATCACGCAGACAGCACCATTTTAATTGGTGCACATTACGATCACATTGGTCTTGGAGGAGGACTATCCTTGGCTTATTCAAAAAAGAACCAAATTCACAATGGTGCAGACGATAATGCTTCAGGTGTTGCACTAATGCTTTTGTTGTCCAAACAAGCCAAACGAGAAATGACCAAAAAGTACAATTACCTGTTTGTTGCTTATTCAGCACATGAAATAGGATTGTTTGGCTCAACTGCATTTTATGAATTCATACATTCCAAAGTGAAACCAATCACTCAAATGATCAATTTTGATATGGTGGGAAGAATGGATCGTTCAAGTCCTGTTCTTAGCGTTTTTGTTTCAACAAAATCCAGCTCAAGAGCGGCAGATTATTTTGAGCAATTGAAAGCTAAACCCAAAATCAATTTGGATTTCAATACTAAGATTAAAAATTCTGATTGCAGAATATTTGATGCAAATGGCATAGAGGCGCTTTCGTTTACCACAGGAATACATTCCGATTACCATAAGCCATCTGATGATGCAGATAAAATCAATTATGCAGGAATGGTTGTCATCAACAAAATACTCATAGAATTCATCAATCGGTAAAGAAGATGTTGTGTATTGCTCATTTATAAGACTTTGTTGGCTTACATTCTAGAAGTTGTATTATTTTAGTATCTGTAAAACAAAGACATCCAACCATTATTTTGAAAACGAAAAAGGTTTTAATAATCATACCTTGTTACAACGAGGAAAAAAGCATTGCTGTTTTGATTAAAGCTTGCAATGAGTTGGATATTCCTGGATTTCAATTAACCTGTTTACCCATCAATGATTTTTCAAGAGATCAGACCTTAACTCAAATAAAAACAAACACCAATCGCTACTTAGATTTAACCAATAATATGGGAATCGGTGGCGCTGTTCAATCAGGAATCAAATACGCCCTTTTACACCAATATGATTATGCCGTTCAAATGGATGGAGATGGACAACACCCTCCAAGCGAATTGCATAAACTATTACTGGTTGCGAATGAACAGCAAATTGATTTGTGTATTGGGTCAAGGTATTTGGAACCAACCGGTTTTCAGAGTTCATTTTTGAGACGATTAGGTATCCGTTTTTTAAGTAAATGGATTCGACTCATTGCGGGTGTACAAGTCAAAGATTGCACTTCTGGCTATCGCGTTTTTAGTGCTAAAGCAATTCAATTATTTGCTCGCTATTACCCAGATAAGTATCCCGAACCAGAGGTTATCGTTCAAGCGAAAGCAGAAGGAATTCAGATCAAAGAGGTGCCGGTTGTGATGATTGATCGGGTGGAAGGTGATTCTTCCATTTCAGGTTTTTCAACGGTTTATTACATGCTGAAAGTAGCCTTGGCCATTTTCTTTCTACGTGTTCATTACTTATTTAAGAACAACTAAAGATGTCATTTATTCAAATTGTAAGTATCATTTTTACCTTGCTTTTTTTAGGCATTGTCTTTCGTTTGGTTATGAAACGAAAATTGCGAGAAGAATTCAGTATCATTTGGATTTTTTGTGCACTCTTTCTCAATCTTTTTGCTTTTTGGAGAGATGGAATCGAGGTGTTAGCTGATTTTTTTGGGATTTTCTACCCTCCAGCAATTATATTTATGGTGCTATTCATTGCCATTATTATTTATTGTCTTCATTTGAGCATTCTGATTTCAAGACATCGCGAAGAAATAAAAAATGTGACGCAAGAATTGGCCATTCTGAAACAAGATTTAGAACAGATAAAATTGAATACTACAACTAAAAAGGAAACAATATAATTATGAATGCACTTAAAAAAATGATGCTTGCAATCATTGGCGGATTGATTATTTGGATCGCTTATTCCAATCATTTTCACAACCCCTTTGCGTTTGATGATGATCATACCATTGTAACCAATTCAGCCATTAGAAATACAGCTAACATCCCCAGTTTTTTCTATGATGCTACAACAACGAGTTCTTATCCTGCAAGTCAGGCTTACCGACCTGGTTTAACAGCTTTAAACGCAATAGATGCAAGTTGGAGTAAGGACAATAAAGACTTGGATCCCTTTCCATTTCACGTATCTATTTTTATCAGTGTTCTTGTTTTAGGTTGGTTGCTCTATTTGTTTTTGTCCAAATTGTTTAAACCCTACTTGACTAACAATGACAACCTGTTTTGGTCAGCTGCTTTGGCAGTTTTGTTTTGTATCCATGTGGCCAATAGCCAAACCATCAATTACATCATTGCTCGAGCCGATTCGTTTTCAACTTTAATGGTGCTTGCCGGCTTTATTTGTTACCTCCAATTTGAAAAAGCAAGAAAATACCATTTATACATGTTACCTGTTATAGTTGGCTTTTTTGTAAAAGAACCGAGTATCATGTTTGTCCCTTTGTTGATGCTCTATAAATTGTTATTCGAACCACATCAAGACCAAACAACCAATCCAATTCATCCTAAAAAATGGCTTTCTGTTATTAAATCAACTTGGCTTCCATTGATTATCATTGTTGGTTTGTATTTCTTTTCAAGAAGTATGACTCCAGCTTCTTGGACATCCGGTAATACAGATCGATGGTCGTATTTGATTAGTCAGCCCTATGTCATCATTCATTACTTCAACAATTTCTATTTACCGTTTAATTTGGTCGTAGATACGGATTGGACGTTTGTTCAAACAATTACGGATGATCGCTTTTTAATTGGGATTGGTTTCATTTTCGCCTTGGTTTTGTTTGCTGTAAAAACTGCTAAAAATCATCCGCTGATTACGTTTGGAATTGGTTGGTTTTTGTTAGCATTGGCTCCAACATCGAGTGTTTTTCCTTTGGCAGAAGTGTTGAACGATCACCGTCCGTTTTTCCCATACATTGGTTTACTCATCGCGTCTGGTTATGGTATCATCTGGCTGCTTAAAAGATACCAATCCAAATCAGTTCTTAAACCAATCGCAAGTGTTGGAATGTTGGCCGTTATTGGTTTACACATTGTAGGCACCAGACAGAGTAATGAAATTTGGAGCAGTTCAGAAAGCTTGTGGAAAGAAGCGACCATTAAATCGCCAAACAACGGAAGAGCATGGATGAATTACGGTAATTGTTTAATGGAAAGAGCAGATTTTGTTGGTGCTGAAAACTCCTACATTGTAGCTGAAAGATTGTGGCCAGTTTATCCTTATATTAAAGTGAATTTAGGCATTTTACATGCAGCCACCAATCGAAAAGTAAGTGCAGAAGCCTATTTTAAAGAAGCATTGGAATTGGACCCTAAAAACCCACAGATGTATCATTTTTATGGGAAGTTTTTGTCCGATAATCAGCGTTTAAAAGAGTCTTCAAATATCTTGCAGAAGGGCTTGGATTTAAGTCCAAATCACAGCGAAATTTTAGCTTTAAAAGCAGAGGTCGATTTGAAATTAAAAAATCCAAAAGCCTATGAAGAGTTGAAGAAAACCGAAGCTGAAACAATGGTTGAAAACAATCCAACAGCTGAAAATTATTTGAATTTAAGTTTGCAGCATTACAATGCAGGGGAATGCCAAAAATGCATCGATGCTTGTTTGAAATCCTTGGAACTAAAACCAGATTATGCGTTGGCTTACAATAATATTTGTACGGCTTACAATCAATTGAAAAACTGGGACAAAGCGATTGAGTACGGTGAAAAAGGATTAAAATATGATCCTACAAACGAATTGATAAAAGGGAATTTAAAAATTGCTTATACAAACAAAGGAAAATAAGAATGATTGTTTTAGGAATAAATGCTTTTGGTCATGATTCTTCAGCGGCATTAATTGTTGATGAAGTATTGGTATATGCCGTTGAGGAAGAACGTTTAACTCGCAAAAAACACGACGGACAATTTCCAGTTAAAAGTATTCAAGCTTGTTTGGACTTTGCAAACATCACCATTGCTGATGTGGACCATGTCACGTTTTTTTGGAATCCTACAACAACATTATTGCACATTCCTGTTTACTTCTTCAAATTTTTCTCGAAGGTTCCCAAATTATTGAAGGAACAAAAACAATTTGAAGTCGAAGAAAATTTGGGGATGTTGAACTACATCAAACAAATGCGTCGTCTTCCAAAAACCATTCGCTCAACCTTTAAAAATGGCGAAAATGCACGGTTCAAATTCCATTACCAATCCCATCACCTGTGTCATGCTGCAAGTGCATTTTATCCTTCTGGCTTTGAAAATGCAGCTATTCTAACCATAGATGGCGCCGGTGAATGGTCAACAACCTTGTTTGCTCATGGTCAAGGAACAAACATCAAAAAATTAGGCACAGTTGATACACCTTATTCCATTGGTGCGTTTTATCAAGCCATATCCATGCACTTAGGATTTAAATTGATTGAAGGTCCTGGTAAATTAATGGCTTTGGCATCTTTTGGAAATGCTGACGGTCCAGTATATGATAAATTGAGAGCCCTTTTCCAATTCAAAGAAGATGGGAAATACAGTTTTGACATTTCTTATTTTAGCTATTATTATTCGCGTAAAAGTGGCGTTTCTCAAAAATTTCAAGATGCCTTTGGTCCTTCAAAAATTGGAGTAGGAGATTGGAACCAAGATCAATTGGATTTAGCTGCAAGTGCTCAACGAATTGTGGAAGAGTTGTTTTTACACATGGGAACTTACCTGAAAAAAGCGACCAATGCAGATGCGATTTGTTTGGCAGGTGGTGTGGCTTTGAATAGTGTTGCGAATGGAAAATTGATTCAATCCGGATTGTTTAAACAGAGTTTTATTCAACCAGCAGCAGGAGATTCTGGAACTTCCTTAGGGAGTGCTTTATTGTTGGTGCATCAACAATTGGGACGTCCAAGAAAATACACGATGAAATCAGCGTTTTTAGGGAATCGTTATTCGGATGATGACTATCTATCAGCCCTAGAAAAAACCAACTTGAAATACATTGATTTAGAGGAAAAACGCTTTGAAACAACCGCAAAAATCCTTTCCAAAAATTACATTGTCGCTTGGTTTCAAGGTGCAATGGAATATGGACCAAGAGCTTTGGGAAATCGCTCCATTTTAGCAAGCCCTTTTCCAACTGATATGAAAGACACCATTAATCGAAGAATCAAGTTTCGAGAACCGTTTAGACCATTCGCAGCGATTGTTACCGAAGAAGATTGTGGACATTATTTTTCTTATCATTTACCCAATCCGTATATGCTATTGGTTTATGGCGTGAAACCTGAATACCAAGCGTTGATGCCCGCAATTACACATGTTGATGGAACGGTGCGCATCCAAACAGTAAACGAAGAGGAAAACAAAGCGATGCGAGATTTGTTGCTTGCATTCAAACAAGAAACGGGTCATCCTGTTATTCTAAATACTTCGTTTAATATTAAAAGTGAACCCATCGTTTGTTCTCCAGAAGATGCAATTCGTTCGTATGTGGAATCGGATCTGGATTATTTGGTATTAGGACCTTATTTGGTAAGTAAACAATTACCCTTGGAAATCGTCTAAAATTTCTGAAAGCGATTTCAAATGAAAAGGATAAACGGATTGTTTCAGTAGCGACTCATCGAGTTGTGGAATCTGTTGAAGACCTTTTATACTATCCTTCGTTATGGGTAATTTGACCATTTTCCCAATGGTGTTCACCCCTAATAAAATCAACCAATAGGGGAGTTTGATGATTCGAATTTTACGTTGCGTTTTCTGACCAACAGCGGTGTAAAAATCGAGATAGCTTGATTGCTTTTCTTGAACGGCGTAAAATGTACCTGTAACTTTTTGTTGTAAAAGATAATGGATGATTTCCACCAAATTTTCAATGGCAATGTAATGAACGATTTGTTTGCCATTCCCAAATACAGGTAAGATTCCCCTTCTTTGCATAAAGCGAAAGGTGTTGTAAAACAAACCTCCTTTCCCAATCACCAATCCCGGTCTTACAATGATATCTCCTTCTGTTTGAAAAGCATTTTCAAGGGTGCTTTTTTCCAGTGAATAACTGCTTCCTGAATGAGAAGTGGCAGCAATACTGGATAAGAACACGCATTGTTTTACGCCGTTTTTTCTTGCTAAATGGAGCAAAGCTTTGGTGGCTTGAATGCTTTGTACATTACTTGTCGTAGTATTTGAATAGGCACAATGAATAAAGATATCTCCTGCTTGAAATACTTTAGGAATTTCGGTGTTTTCAAACGCATATTGGACATATTTCACACCATTTTCCTGCATGTTTTCTGGTTGACGCACCAATCCAACAACTTCATGCCCCAAAGCAATAAAAGATTGAGCAAGTGTGCTACCAATGAATCCGGAAGCACCTGAAATAACGATCCTACTTTTAGTGTTCTGCTGCATGTTTTGCTACGTTGTGCGCATTTGCCATCAAGGTCAAGGTCAATCCTTTTCCGGATAAAAATTGAAAGCCAGAACCATCTGCTATAAAAACCTGTTTGAAACCATTTAATCTCCCTTTTGGATGGGTACTTGCCTTGGATCCATTCTCAGCGAAGGGCAAAGTTCCACCATAGTGAATACTAGCTCCTGCTGGGTTTTGTTTCACTTTAATTGGTTGTGCCCCCAGTTTTTTTAATGCTTTTTTAAAGGCTTTTTCTGTTGATTTTATTCGTTTAATTTCTTCTTTTGTAAGCTGATAGCTCCCTCTCAATGCATCACCAGTTATGTTTGATGGATCTTTAACGAGTTCAATGTATTTGGTTTCCGAACCGCTTTCTGGATGAAAAACGCCCGTTATATTGAGTGCTGGCATCAACAATTTGAGAAATTCTTGTCCGCTTTTAAAACCAACAGGAAATTCACGTGTCAATCGGAATCCCATCAAAGAACGGTAACTGTACAAAGAACCCATGGCTACTTCTTCGTGTTTTCTCTCGGGATCGTAATACAACGCGAATTGAGCTAAACCGGTTTGATACCCACAGTTGGCTGATCCCAGAAGTCCAATTTGAACTGAGGGAATAAACGAGTACGGATTACAAATAACTGGAAGTTTTGTCACTCCCGTTGACCGCATAGCGATGCGAGCAGTACTCAATGCTCCTGCAGCTAAGATTAATTTTTTACAAGCAAATTGATCGTGCTTTCCTGTTTCAATATTCAGTGTGTGCACCACAACACGATCTTCAACTTCTTCAAAACGCAAGACCAATTGCTGAGAAATGTAGTGCAATTTACCTGTTTGTTCTAGTTGTTCAATTAAATTGATGGGTCGAAAAGCGGATGTGATTCCCGTAGAATAGAAATCCAAATCGCTTGGTTCGTATAGTTTTCCGTTTTTGGGGTTTTCAGTACTGATGGCCAATGGAGCTCGACCTACTGAAAAGCCAATGTTAGCCAATTGCTTTTGGTTTTTTTGAAGTCGTTGCCACAATCGTTCTCCGTTAAAATCAAGTGGAATTGCTGGTTCTGGCTCATATAAATGTCCTGTTGAATAAGTTGCAGCAAAATCATTTCCACCACTAATAGAAAGCAGTTCATGAAGCCAACGATACGCATCCAGCGTGGTATCTATTTCTAAGCCCGCTTTTTTCAATTCTTGTGGTGAATAGATGTAGGAGCCCAATCCCCAAGCATTGCCTAATCCTCCTTTTGCCAGTGATTCAATTGGATTGAAATCACCAGCATCCCAAATCAAGTACTTTTCAACCAATTCGGAGATAAACGTTCGTTGTGGGGTAAGGTGTGAAGGATTGGCTTGATTCAAATTGGCCAAAGATTCAAATTGCTTTCCTAAAAAGAAATCTTGTTGAAATGGATCTGATTCCCGTTTTTCAATAAAAGATTGCTGATTGTTTTCTTCCTTTGATTGACCAACATGACCCACATCTAAAAGCGTCACGTTTTTGCCCTGATCAATCAATGTTTTTGCAGCAATTGCTCCTGTACAGCCCGAACCTACAACAACGAAATCAATCATGACCAACGTTTTAGAAGGAATAACATTTTCGCTAAAACCATCGTCATAGCAGCTTTAATTCCCCAGATGAATGTTTTAAAAACAGGGCTTTTTATGCGTTTTTGATTCAAATACAATTCAACGCCATTTGGCTGACATTCTATAATTGCCGCAGCCAATGCAAAACGTTTTCTTAGATTACTACTTGGTGTGTGCAATGCTAAACCATAATCTACTACTCCTATCCAAACGGGATGCTGAATACACCAGAGCAACTGTTGTTGTTCTTTTGGGGCTAATGAAAGTTGAAGCGATGTAACACCATTTGCATACCTTGCATACAAGTTGTCATCTGAATGATTTCCCTTGAGGTAGCGAAATAGTAGCTCAAATTCTTCAGTACTTGTCATGCGATTGAACAATGAATGAAATTGTTAGTTGCCACTAAAATAAGGAATTTAAGTCATTTTGGAGCAGCAACAAATGTATTTCAATCAATCACTTTGTAGAAGTGAAAGAGACAAGTGATTTTCAAATCAAAAGATTGCAAATTCAATGTTTCAACAAACGATTACTGAGCCAACCATAAAGTTGGATTGATGCGATTCACTGCTCCATCTACCACTTGGTGGATTTCAAAATGTGCCGTTGACAATGAACCTTCATCATCTGGCAACAAAGAACCAACAGCCTGTTTGGTAGATACTTTCGCTCCAACTGAAACAAATGATTCTTGTAAATTGGAATAAACCGTTCGGTAATTCCCATGTTTAATGATCACCACTTTACCAGCTCCAGGAATGTTCAATACACTCGTTACCTCACCTTCAAAAACGGCACGTACTTGAGCGCCTTTTGGTGCACCAATATCGATTCCATTATTGTTGGTGTAAACATTTGCTAAAGTTGGATGCGGATTTTTCCCATATCCTTCAGTAATGGTTCCTTTTAACACTGGCCAAGGTAATTTCCCTCTGTTGGATTCAAAGCTTTTACCCAAGGCCAAACTCTCTTTTGTTTCGGTTACAACCACCGTTTTCTTTTCGGGAGTTTTTGGAGTACTTCCAGAAGAGCCACTTGACTTTTCAGCCGTTTTAGTGTCCGATTTCTTTTGTTGTTTTGCTGCCTTGGCTTCTGCATCTGCTATTTCCTTATCAATCGCTTGCTTAATACGGCGTTTTAGTTCTGCTTTTTTGCGCTCAGCCTCTTTCATTTCAGCCAGCAATTTTGCTTCGTCTTTTTTTAATTTCGCCAACGATTGCTCTTTCTTCTGCTTGTCTTTAATGATGTTTTCTTTCTCCGCAATTTTTGTTTGCAACAAGCTTTCTTGTTTCTCTTTCTCCGTTTTTATTTGAGAAATTTCTTTGTGAATGGAATGTTGACTTTGCTTTATTAATTTGAATTGTTTTTGTTGAATATCTGCTATGCGTTTCAAGTAATTGGCACGTTTTACAGCTTCAAAATAATTGGTTGATGAGAATATGTACATCATTTTACCATGACGGTTGCGATGTTTGAAGGCATACAATAACAATTTGCGGTATTGCTCTTTTAATTGCGCTACTTTTTCTTGTAGTTGTTTGACTTGGTTCCCTTTCGACGAAATGGTCAATTCGGCACCGCGAATTTGATTGTCCACATTTTGAACCAATTGTTCGCGATCACGCACTTGATTTTCAATCAATTTCAGTTCATTCAACGAGGAAGCAGTACCTTTTTTCACTTTGTCTAAAAGTGACTTTGTTGTACTTAATTTTTTCTCAATGTTGTTTTGTTCTGCTTTTAATTGATCACTTTTCTTTTGTGACCAAGAGTAGGTAGTACAACATAAAATGACCACCCAAATGATGCTATTTTTCAATGCCACATTCTTCATACTCTTCGGGTATTACAAAATTGATTTCTTGAGGTTCATTGACTTCCGTCTTGTCATAATCCATTTCTAAAACGATATGATTGCGTGGAGTTACAACTTCAATGTGGACCTCATTAGGAATCAGGTAATTATTAATAGAATCTCTAGAAAGATAATTGATGCTGATACTTGTGGTATCATCAGGAGAATCAATGTGTATACGTTTGATCGATTTTAAATCGTTTGCTAAATAGTACTGAAGAATGACAGGGTTTTCTTCCTCATCTCTTCTATTTAAAATGTTGCGTTCACGTTCATTTCGATCACGGTCACGATCGGGTTTATCTCGTAATTCTTTTTTAATTTCTCGTTTTCGTTTCGAAGAAAGGATGTAATTGTAGGGATCATTGATTTGAAAATACTTCTGTGTAGTGTCAAATCCTAAAGGCAAGCCCAATAACATTTCCTCGATGTTTTTGTAATCAAAATCAACCCCAAAAGACTCTCTGATAAAACCTAAATCTCTACGAATAAAACATTTTTCTTTTTTATTGGAAACAATGATAGAATCAGGACGAATCAATGCTCCCACAACAGGTATAGATGCAAAAGTGATCAAAGGATTAATCACACTGTCTTTGATCAAACGAATGGATGTTTTGAAATTTAAATTCTGATTCGTATCCGAAAAATTACACTTGATTTTGGTATAAAAAGTTGCTGGTCTTAAATCAGAAATGCTGTCCAAAGCTGCAAACAATTCTTTCTCTTTGCGTTTGTGTAAACGCTCCGGTTTTTCTTCTATGTTGCGATTTGCACAAGAAAAAAGCGTGATGCCAAGCATCAATACAGATAATGCTTTAGTAACTTGGTGCAACATAATTTTTTGTTTGAATTTTCTTTTCAAGCATTTTGTTTTTTGATCCTAGTTGTTGAGCCGACTTCCATAATTCGAGCGCTTTGTTAGCATCTCCAGTTTTAAAGTAAGCGTCACCAAGGTGTTCAACGTAATTTCGGTCATTGGGTTGCATTTCATTGACTTTTAGGAAAATATTTTTTGCCTCCTCATATTTTCCCATCTGAAATAGTACCACCCCTTTCGTATCTAAAAAAGGTGCTTGATTGGGTGAAGAACTGTTGACTTCTTCTATCATTTTCATGGCTTGGTCAAGGTTTTTACTTGCTAAAGCCAAACGCATTGCATAATTATTACGAGTCAGCAAATTTTTTGGATCAAGTTTTAAAGCTTTCTCATAATCTGCAATTCCTGCATCAATTTGTTTTAGGTGAAAATACGCATCACCACTTTGAGCATAAAACTCTGCTTCAGTTATTGGATCATTAACAACCAATTCTCTTCCAATTCCAGCTGCATCAATGGTTTCTTCGTAGCGACCTCTTTGTAAACAAGCAATGGTATAAAGCAATTGCACATTTGCGATACTTGGAAACAAAGCTGAACAAGCTCTTGCATCAGCATACAAAGCATCGAAATCTCTTAGTTCATATTCTAATAAAAGTACTTGATTCCAAATCGGGAATCGACTGTCGTCTAATTTTAAAGCTTGTTTATAAGCTTCTAAAGCTTCTTTTTTATTGCCATTTTGTAATAAAACATCACCTTTTATAGAGTACGATTTAGCGTCTGTCGGGTGTTTGATTGTCATTATCTCAGTCAATTCGATGACTTCAGGCTCAATTTTAACTTGTTGTTCCATGAGCATTACCAACACCTTCATCTTCGTATCTACATCAACTCCTTCTCCTTCAAATGCAGCTTTGAAATAAGTGTAAGCTTCTGGTTTTTTAAATTGTCTTAAATACAATTCCCCTAATGCGAGATTTGCACGACCATTGTTAGGATCATTTTTCACCAATTCAACTAACATTTCTTGTGCTTTAGCTGTTTCGCGTTTTTGGAAATAAAAATCCACTAAGGTTCCGATTAATTGCAAATCATCTGGATGTACCTTTCTTGCTTCAAACAGTTCGTTGAGTGCTTTGTCTTCTTGTTTTGCAGCAATATACAATTCGAATTTTTGGATCGAAATATCAGGTAAAACGCCCAATTGATCTTCCATTTTATCCAATGCAGCAATCGCTTCAAGAGGTTTGTTGGTACGTCTTAATAAATCAGCATAGCCAAACAACCAATCAATGTTTTTGGGTTCTTTTTCAATCATTTTTGAAAAGCATTTGGTAGCCTCTTCAAATTTGCCTTGATTGTAATACATGTAGGCTAATTCTTGGGTGTACCAAATGTTGTCCGGATCTAGTTTTGATGCTTGTTCAGTGTATTGAGCAGATTTTGTTTTGTCATTTACTAACAAATAGCATTGTGCTAATCCAAATGCAGCTGCATCATCTGTTGGTCTTGCTGTAAAACAACTATCAAAAGCTTGAATTGCTTCTTTGTATTGTCCCTTTGCTTTGAAGCGCACTGCACTGTGAAACGTACGAATATACGGGTAATCAGCACTCGTTAAAACGTGCGTTGTTGGTTCTTTACTTGTTCTACAAGCAATTAAAACGACCAACAATAAACCAAATACAGCTAAATTTCGCATCAACCAATAATTGAATAATCACTTAAACTCAAATCACGTGCTAATCCTTTATACTTGGAATGAGAACCCAGCATTGAATCACGTAAATTGGCGTCTATGATGATTGAATTTTGTTGTAAAATACTGTTTTTAATGATGGAATTAGTAACCGTTGACCCTTTTCCTAATGAAACATGTGGTCCAACAACTGAATTTTCTAAAATCACATCTTTTCCAATAAAACACGGAGGAATAATGACAGAATTCAGCACTTTAGCACTTGGATCAACCAAATCCAATCCTTTTTCTCGGTCGTATTCCAACACGCGCTGATTGGTAAAAACAGTTACTTCTTTGTTTCCACAATCCAACCATTCATCCACTTCCCCTGGTTTAAAGCGTTTTCCTTTCTCAGTCAATCTGCGCAATGCATCTGGTAATTGGTATTCGCCACCTTTGATGATGCCATTTTGAACCAAGAAATTCAATTCATCTGCAAGTGCTAGTCCATCTTTGAAATAGTAAATTCCAATCATCGCTAAGTCGGAAACAAACTCTTTAGGTTTCTCTACGAAGTCGATAATTTCTCCTTTTTCATTCAATTTAACTACACCAAATGCACTTGGATCTTCAATTTGTTTCACCCATAAAATGCCATCAGCTGCTGGATCGATTTTAAAGTTTGCACGGAATAAAGTATCTGCAAAAGCTACTACAACTGGACCGTCCAATAATTTCTCTGCACACAAAACTGCATGCGCGGTTCCTAAAGGTTTATCTTGATAGAAAATGCTTCCTTTTGCGCCTAATTTCTCAGCAACTTTGATCAATTCGTCCTCGATTTCCTTTCCAAAATCCCCGATAACAAAACCAATTTCTTCAATAGGTTCGCTACACAAAGCAGCAATATCTTCTACCAATCGGTGTACAATCGGTTTCCCACCAACAGGTACTAATGGTTTTGGAACGGTTAAAGTATGTGGTCTTAGTCGACTTCCGCGACCTGCCATTGGAACGATTACTTTCATATCTTGTTCTTTTTATTTTGTTCCAGTACTTCCAAAACCTCCAGCTCCGCGGTCAGTTTCAGAAAGTGCTGTTGTTTCTTCCCATGTAGCTTGCACATAAGGCGCAACAACCATTTGAGCAACTCGCTCTCCAGGTTCAACTACAAAGGCTTCATTGGATAAATTAATGAGTAAAACACCCACTTCACCACGATAATCCGCATCTATGGTGCCCGGAGCATTCAATACCGTAATGCCGTTTTTAAATGCCAGGCCACTTCTAGGGCGTATTTGTACTTCGTATCCTTCTGGAATTTCCATGAACAAGCCTGTTGAAATCAAACGACGTTCTAAAGGTTGCAATGTGATCGCTTCCGTTAGATTCGCTCTGATATCCAATCCTGCTGCTCCAGCTGTTGCATAGCTTGGCAATTCGTTAGAAGAAGTGTTTTTTAATTTAATTTTCATTGGAAATATCTTTGGTTACTGTGTAAGAAATATCCATGACTTCTTTGGCAATTTGTTCAGTTATTCCTTGTTCAAATGTGAAGGTGTAAACACCAGCCTGTGGGAATTTTCGGTGATTAAACATCACTTTTGTTTCTACCACAGTACCCGATTTTTCACCAACCCAAGATCCATCAGGGTGAGCAATTTTTATTTCAACAGGTTCTCTCCCGGTTTGACCTTTTGGTGTTTTGGTATGCAAGAAAAACCATAAATTGCTGTAGCTGTAATCTGTTGTTGTACGCAAAGTAATGGCAATGTTGTAGTAATTCACGGTATCAGGAATTGTTACCTTGAAAACAGGTTTCACATCTTGTTTCCACTCATTGTTTGCAAATGAATAAGACTTAGTGAAAACGGGTGCTTCTCCACAGGATGTGAAGCCCAAAATTCCACTCAACAAAATAAAACTAAGCGCCAGTATTCTCATTTCCAGTATTGTTTTGTCTCGGAGGTCTTCTACGCTGATTTCTGCGTTTGTTGTTACCACCTGGTTTTACTTCGCCTTGGTTTGCTTCTCCTTTTGGACCAGGATTTTGTGGTTTTGGACCACCTTCTGGTCTTGCTTGTTGTTGCTGCTGAGGTTTGCCACCATTGTCAGCTTTTGGAGGATGAGCGTGCTGAGGTTTTTTACCCTCATTCGGTCGTGGTTTTTTATCCTGACGTTGCTGATTCTCTGGTTTTGGAGTTGCAGGTGTAACTGCATCGCCTTCAGCTCTCGGTCCTTTTCCTTTTTTCTTTTTGCGTTTTTTGTTCTTAAATGAACTATCAAAACGATTCAAAGAATCTTGACCAACCACATTGTCATAATCAGGTTCTTTGCGAATCACGGCCTCTTCAAAGTCTTTCAAATCAGCTGGTTTTTTGCCTTTTTGATTCATTTGAACGATTTCGCGAACACGCTCAGGACTCAATGCGATCAAGCCTGTTCCAATTCCAGCTTCACCTTCATAAACGTACCACATTTGACGTTTGAATACGTCTGTTTTGATGTGGAATGCACTTCCTTTTTCAGTTTGTAGTTTCACATCATTTGCTGGAAAACTTTTAATCGCATCCAAGTACATGTCCAACTCATAATTGAGGCAACATTTCAATTTTCCGCACTGACCAGCAAGTTTTTGAGGATTCAATGAAAGTTGTTGGTAACGAGCAGCTGAAGTGGATACGGATCGAAAATCTGTTAACCAAGTAGAACAGCACAACTCTCTTCCACATGAACCAATACCTCCCAATCGTTGTGCTTCTTGACGCGATCCAATTTGGCGCATTTCAACACGAATTTTGAAGGTTTCTGCCATGTCTTTGATCAATTGGCGGAAATCCACACGCCCTTCAGCAGTATAATAAAACGTTGCTTTTGAAAGATCGCCTTGATATTCTACATCGGAAATTTTCATTTCCAAACCAATGTTTACAGCTAGCGTGCGCGATTTTGACATCACTTCTGTCTCCAATGCACGTGCTTCTTGCCATTTATTCAAATCTTCTTGCGTTGCAATCCGCAAGATTTTCTTTACTTCCGAAGATTTTAATCCTGGAGCTTTCTTTTTTACCTGAATTCTGGCCAACTCACCAACAATTGATACAACTCCAACGTCGTATCCTGGGCTCGTTTCTACAATGACAACATCTCCAACTTGAAGTGCAAGGTTTTTTGTATTTCTGTAAAAACCTTTACGACTGTTTTTGAAACGAATTTCTAATATATCGTAAGGAATCTGACCTGAAGGCAATTGCATGTTCGCCAACCAATCAAAAACTCCTAGTTTGTTGCATCCACCAGAACTACAGGTTCCATTATTTTTGCAGCCTTTCGGTGTACCACCGTCACTACTACATGAGGAACATCCCATAGTTGTCTGAATTTTGGCATAAAAATAAGCAATATAATCCGTTTTTTTATGCGTAAATGAACTAGTTGGAAACACTTGTTTGTGAATATCTAAGAGGATAGTTTCGACTCATTTTTAAGAAAAAAATGATGAAAATGAATGAGTTTTAAACATTTGTATTTACATTGTGGAACATTTTAAACTATTAATTTATGAAACTATTTAAGTATGCAATAGCTGGTTTTTTAGCTATTACAATGATTGCTTGTGGTCCAACAGACAATCGTAAATCATTTGAAGATGCAACAAAGTACAACGATTATATCATTAAAGAAATCAATGAGTTAGATCAAATGTACGTGACAACAATGGATGTCACTAAAGGAAAAGAATATTGTTTATCTCAATGTGATTCATTGATTAAAAGATCAGAATCAGCAATCAAAGCATTGAACGAAATTCAACCTTATGAAGGAGATAGTACTTTCACAATGGCAGCAAAAGAATTCTGTACGTATATGGGTCAAGCAGGTAAAAAAGACTTACCTGAATTCATCAACTTTGTGATGGATCCGAATTTAACTCCAGAAGACGAACCGAAAATTTCTGAGAAAGCAGATAAAATCGACAAAAATTACGAGGTTCAAATGAATAACGTTGAAACAGTTCAAAAAGCATTGGCTAAAAAGTTCAACTTTATCATCCTTTAATAAATTAGACTTGGGGTTTTTAAGTTGATAAAACCGAATACTCCAGCCTTATAACTGAAATGAAGAGCATCTTATTTAACTGAATCTGTATGGATGAGGAAAAGTAAGATGCTCTTTGCTTTTATATGTTTAACATCATTTTTCAAATTTTTAAATCAATTATCATGGGTCGTTTTATAGCTTTTATTGCAGTCGTTTTACCTCTATTTACTTTTTCTCAAACGTATAGCTCAGCAATTGAATACAATGATTTTATCATCGATCATATCAATGAATTGGATGAGTTGTATGTGAGCACAATGAATGTTGAAAGTGGTAAAGAATATTGCTTATCACAGTGCGAAGTTCTAATGAAAAAAGCAGATGAAATAATTCGTGAGTTGGAAGCGAATAAAGTGTATAAAGGTGAAACCAAATTTGCTTCAGCTGCAATCGTTTTTTGCAAGTACATGAAAGATGCTGGGAAAAAAGACCTGCCTGAATTTATTAGCACTATCATGCAAGAAGATTTAGCGTCTTCTGATGAAGCTAAAATTTTAAAAATGGCAGATAAAATTGATGAAAATTATGATAAGCAAATGTTCAATTTTCAAAAAGCACAAAAGGCATTTGCAAAGAAATTTGATTTTGTAATCGCTGAGTAATTAAGCTTTGTGAATAAATCGCATTACCTGAAAACACAATTGCGTGAACAGAATTTTTGGATTGGCATTTCGATCTAAATGGTAATGCGCATCGTTGAAAATGTTCATGAAATCAAAAGCATTGTTGTTGGAGATAAAGCGCGCAAAATTCTTCAAAAAATCAGCCTCTTCTTTGGAAACGCGAACCAACATTTCTTCCGTATAGTTTTTCAATAAACTTTGACGAACCATGTGCAAGGCATACAATGTGAAGATTTTTTGACCTTCACGCGATAAATTGGAAACGTTTTCTGTCCAATCCAACATCGCATTGACGTCTTTCTTGAAACAAACACGCATCAATTGGATAAACAATTCTCTGTTGAGGTCAATTTCATCCGTATTTCCCATCAAGCGATAGGCTTCCAATAAATTCCCTCCACAACGAGCAGCCAAACTTTCAGCTTGTTGCCTTGATAAGCCCACTTTTTCTATCGCTGTTTGCAACACGTCCAAAGGTAAACTCGGAACACGCATCACTTGAGATCGCGATAAAATGGTCGTTAGTAATTTATCTTGTGATTCAGCAACCAATAAAAACAAAGTTTTAGCGGGTGGTTCTTCCAAGATCTTTAATAATTTGTTGGAGCAAGTTGCATTCATTTCCTCTGCCATCCAAATCAGCATCACTTTGTATCCACCTTCGTAAGATTTCAATGCTAACTTTTTGACGATTTCCAGACTTTCCTCCGTACCAATAATCGGTTTGCGCTCTTTAGAATCAATGCGTTTGGTCCAATCATACAAATCAAATAACGGTTGTTCGTTGATCTGAGCACGCCATTCTTTTAAAAAACCATTCGATGTTTTTGCTATAGTTTGAACAGCTGGAAAAGCAAAATGCAAATCCGGATGTTGCAATTCAGTTACTTTTCTACACGAAGCGCAAGCGCCACAACTATCGTTTGCTTGTTTGTTTTCGCAAAACAAGTATTGTACAAATGCCAAAGCTAAAGGCAATGTTCCGTAACCCGCTTTTCCAAGAAACAATTGAGCATGACTGATTTTCCCGCCATTCACTTCTTGGATTAAATGCGCTTTTAATTCTTCCTGACCGTTGATATCTGCAAATTGCATGGGTTAAATTTAATGCTATTCTAGATTCTGGTAGAATTTTTGTAACTTGCTGTACTAAAAAATTTAAACGATGAAACAAATTGTACTCATTTCTACGCTACTAATAAGTGTGTTTTCTCAAGCACAAGAAGTCAAAATTTCCGAAGAAAATGTTGAATTTTTAGATGGTCGCCACAATGCGATTGTTGTCTCTATTCCTTATGCAAACAAAGACGTTATTGAAGATGAACTGAAATCTGAAATGAAAGATTGGGGAGGAAAATACAACAACTCTAAAGGTGTTTATACTGCTATTCAAGCTTCCATGAAAGCAATGGGAGATAAAAAATTTGATGGTTACGCAAAAATCATTGGAGAAGGTGAAAACTTAAAAGTGGCATTTGCTGTGGATTTAGGAGGAGCTTATCTTTCTAAAAGCAATCATTCCGAACAATACAAAGTAATCGAAAAACGTGTGGAAGATTTTGGTCGTGAAGCGGCAAAAGAATGTGTTTTGAAAGAATTGGAAGCGGAATCGAAAATTTTGAAATCCTTAGAAGATGATAAATCCGATTTGGAAAAGTCCATCGAACGCTCTAAAAATGACATCGAAGATTACAAAAAGAAAATAGAAGAAGCTGAAAAATCCATTTCTGAAAATGAAAGCGCTGTTTCAACTAAAACGGGTGAAATTTCTAAACAAGCTGAAAAAATCACGGAAGTAGAAAAAAAATTAAAAGGAATTAAATAATTCTTACAACTTCTTTTCAAGTTAAAAGTCGGGGCTGGTCTCCGACTTTTTTGTTTTATTACTTTTACAGCATGAAAGTATTACTTGTTCGTTTCAGTTCCATTGGAGATGTAGTTTTAACTACTCCAGTTGTCCGTTGTTTGAAAGAACAAGTTGCGGATGTTGAAATTCATTACATCACAAAAAAAGCGTTTGCTCCAGTTCTAGAAGGAAATCCTTACATCTCTCAATTGATAACCATTGAAAAATCAGTTGATGAGGTCATTGAACAATTAAAAAACGAACAGTACGATTTTGTCATTGATTTGCACAACAACATTCGAACACTGCGTTTGAAAAGAGCTTTGGGTGTAAAGTCAGCTGCTTTTCCAAAAAAGAACATTGCCAAATTTTTATTGACAAAGTTTAAAATCAATCGCCTTCCTAAGGTACATGTTGTAGATCGCTATTTTGAAGCAGCCGCTTATTTTAATATCAAACCCGATGGAAAACCTTGTGATTTCTTTCTTTCTGAAGAAGATAGGGTTGATCTATCTGCTGTTGATTTAGCACCTAAAGAATTTATTGCTGTTGCCATGGGAGCACAATTTGGCACCAAACAAATGCCCGTTGAATTAATGGCGAAAATTCTTAAAGATGCGACTTTACCCATAGTGCTACTTGGCGGAAAAATGGATGAAGAGCGTTCAACAAAACTGAAAAAGGCACTTGATTCTCAAAAAGTCATTGATTTTTGCGGAAAAATCACACTTAGACAATCTGCTTTTTTAACACAACAAGCTAGATGTCTACTTTCTGGTGATACTGGTTTAATGCACATTGCGAGCGCTTTTGAAACACCAATCATCAGTGTTTGGGGAAATACGGTTCCAGATTTTGGCATGTATGCTTATGCTCCGAGTCATCCTGAAAATTTCACCAATCACGAAGTACAAAACTTGTCTTGTAGACCTTGTTCAAAAATTGGTTATACAACTTGTCCAAAGAAACATTTCAATTGCATGCACCTTCAAGATGCAGTTGCAATCAAAGAAGATTTAGCAACAAGAACAAGGAATTAAACAAACAGTTTCTTTAATTCTGTTGCGTCTTTGGGATCCATTTTACCAGCCAAAATCAAGGCCAATTGTTTTCTTCTCAAAGCGCCTTCAAAACGGTCAATTTCTTCTTCCGTTTCAGGAATTAATTCGGGAACTTGAATGGGTCCACCATTTTGATCAACAGCCACAAAAGTGTAGATTGCTTCGTTTGATTTTTTGCGTTTTCCAGTAACATTGTCTTCAACAAATACATCCACAAACACTTCCATGGACGAATTGAATGCTCTAGAAACTTTTGCTTCAAGTGTTACTATAGAAGCATGATTGATGGGAGAATTGAAACTAACGTTGTTTACGTTTGCAGTTACAACAACTCTTCTACTATGACGATGAGCAGATACACTAGCAATCACGTCCATCCAAGCTAATAATTGTCCACCAAATAGATTTCCCAATGTATTCGTGTCGTTTGGCAATACAACTTTTGTAGTTATAGCAAGCGTTTCAGATGCTTTTCTTCCCTTCATGGTTTTTTTTACAAAAGTACGCAAACGAAGCAATCATACGATTATAAATTAGGAAAAGCTGAAAAACTAGTGTCCCCAGATACGATCAGTTGAATTGCCATGACATGAATTGCAATTACCTGAACTTAGAGGGGAACTCATGTATTTTGTTGTAGTTGGACCAACAACAGCAGCATAAAGTCCAGAAGCAGAGATGTTTTCTGTTGAATAGAAATTTCCTTTAGCATCCACCTGAAGTGTGTGTTTTAATACACCTCCGCCGCCCGGTGCTGTGTATAAATGAATGGTTGCATTTGCAAGTGTAGAAGTTTGCAAACTGTCATAAGCTGTTCCTGCAACATTGAAACATCCTTCACCTGGGCCTCCATTAGCATGACAATTCATGCATGAATTCCCCATATTATGTGATTCTGTGCTACCATGAAATGAATTGTTTACTTCATCACATTTCCCCTCGTTTTTATCATCACATGATCCAATGATAATTCCAACCACACCTAAAACAATCAACCAACCTTTTTTCATGATTTTTACTTTCATGATTGTAAAATTAGACTATAGTTGGAAAGTTTCTTGAATGAATGTTCAATACAAAGGCAAATTATTTTTGTTATTTGGTATATTTACCGCGTAAACAAAGAATATGGACAAGTTAATCGCTGCATTTCCAAGTAATATTCAGCAAGCTTTAGAGATAGCTGATAAAGCTACTATTAGAATGACTAATGGTACCATCAACAATATTGTTATTTGTGGAATGGGCGGATCTGGGATTGGCGGTAAAATTGTTGCTCAGTGGCTTCAAAATGAATGTAAGGTTCCTATCCTTTCATGTCAGGATTATACATTGCCAGCTTTTGTAAACGAGCAGACCTTAGTGATTGGTTCCTCTTATTCTGGTGAAACAGAAGAGACCTTGTTTGCCATTCGCGAAGCACATGCTAAAGGAGCTCAAATCATTGGAATTTGTTCTGGAGGTACTTTAAAATCGTTTTGTTTAGAAAATGATTATGACGTAATTATTGTTCCAGGGGGAAATCCTCCAAGAACTGCTTTGGCATTTTCATTGGTGCAATTAGTAGCCATCTTCACAAAATTGAATTTTGTTGCTTCACAACGTTTAGTAGAGATAGAACGTGGAAGACAGTTGTTAGAACAAGAACTTGATCATATTCATACTGAAGCGAAAAAAGTTGCAGCAGTTCTTCAAGAGAAAGTTCCAGTGGTGTATGCCGGTGCAAATTATGAAGCAATTACAGTTCGCGCAAAACAACAATTCAATGAAAATTCAAAAGAATTAGGTTGGCAGCATGTTATTCCTGAAATGAATCACAACGAACTAGTTGGTTGGGGTGGTGGTGACAATCGCTATGCAGTTTGGTTTTTACAGACAGGAGATTTGTCAGAAAGAAATCAAAAGCGTTTTGAAATTTCAGTTGATATTACCAAAAAATATTCGCAATCGGTACATGTATCTGAAGTTGTTGGATCTTCTATCATCGAAAAAAGCATTTACTTGATTCATCTAATTGATTGGGCTTCTTTGTACCTTTCTAACTTAAAAAATGGTGACCCAATTGAAATCAAAACCATCGACTTTTTAAAAGGGGAATTAGCTAAAATCAAATAGATAGACACATTTATAAAATAAAAAATCGGGGTGTAATAAGTTACACCCCGATTTTCATTTATGCTTTTATTTATTGAGCAAAATCCCCGCCAGTATACAACTGAAAACGATAACCTCTATCTTCTTCAACTTGAAAAGAAACTTTAAGTTTTTCTCCGATATAATTATCTGGCAAATTCGATAACTGGATAATCAAAGGATCTTTAAAATCACAGCGCAAAGCACTTGTATATCCATCATTTTTGGTGTTTTCTCCAACGATTAAATAAGTCATGCCATTTTCGTAAATCAACCCTTGAAAAGTGGTTGTAAACTCTTTTTCAGAATTCAATGCACGCATTGCACGATCTACACTTACACCTTGTATTGGAGCGGCTTTGTATGCTAATTTATAAACATCTTCTTCAAAAGAAGCACTGCGTTCTTTGGTTTTCAATACTTTCCCTTTCTCATCGTAATAGGTTACACGATCGATAAAAACAGCGGTATTGTTTTCCATTTGATCAATTAATTCATGCGTTACAAATGCTTTTCCTTTGTAGAGGTAATAAAAACGGGTACCGTTGGATTTTCCATTTCCGTCAGAAAAACGCTCTTCAATTTTCAATAATTCATTGTCACGGTTTAAATGACCAAGTACCAAAATAGATGTTCCATCTGATTTGCTGTAATTCAATGAACTTGCTAATAAGTCTGATGCATCTGTCAATGCATCTATTTCAGTAACGCGCTCATCCATTTCACCTTCAGAAGGGAAGCTTTTGATGATTTTTTGTTCTTGTGTTGTTTCGTCTGATGTGGGTGTATCCGAACACGCCGTTAGAAATAGAACGAATAAAGGGAAAATATACTTTAACATATGCTTGGTTTTCCTACTGAATGACTTTGGATTGTAAAAGTAACAGCTTTATAACAAATGTGTGTTGCATTTTGATTTATTTTCGCTGAGGACTAAACTCAAGGTCTGTTTAATTGTTCATCTGAATATGGAAACAATTGTTGTAGCTGGAGGTACAGGCCTTATCGGAAAAAAACTAATAGCTTATTGGAAAAATAAAGGACATGTAGTTCGTTGTTTAACTAGAAACGAATCAGATGTACGGAATGATCTATACCATTGGGACCCTTCTAAAAATGAAATAGATACAGCTGTCTTTAAAGACATGACGGTTTTGGTCAATTTATCAGGGGCTGGAATTGCAGACAAAAAATGGAGTAATGATCGAATTGCTGAATTGTATTCGTCTCGCATTCAACCAGCCGATTTTTTATACAGCCTCACGCATAATCATCCAACATTGAAACAATACATTTCTGCATCTGGAGCTGTTTGTTACGGATTTGAAGATGATTTGAAAGTTTACAAAGAAACAGATCCGTTTGGAAAAGATACTTTATCTGATATCACTCAAAAATGGGAACAAGGTGCCTTGCAATTTCAATCATTTGTAAAAGTTACATGTATTCGTATTAGCGTAGTTTTAGCAAAAGAGGGCGGAGCTTTACCTCCGATATCAAAACCTGTCAAGTATGGCTTTGGTGCCATTTTAGGTAACGGACAACAAGGTATGCCATGGATTCATATCAACGATTTGATCCGTGTTTTTGATCATGCAATGTCCCATCAATTAGAGGGATCATTCAATGCAAATGCTGGCAATACCACCAATGCAATCCTAACCAAAACAATTGCTAGCGTTTTGAAAAAACCATTGTGGTTACCACGCGTTCCTGCTTTTGCTTTGAAAATGGTTTTAGGACCAATGTCATCGGTTGTTTTACTTGGACTAAAAGCAGATGCTTCCAAATTAATCGCTACGGATTTTAAATTCGAATACTCGGATTTGGAAAAGACATTGAAAGACTTACTTTTGTGAAATAAAAAACCCTTTGTCGGTTAACAAAGGGTTTTGCTATTAATCGAAAAAACAAGAGCACCCCTACTCCTGTTACTCAAAAGAGTACTATTTGATAGTGTCAAAATCACTTTTTGAATTTGACAAAACGAAGATGAGGTTTTAAGAATAAGTTAGGAAATCAAACTTTCCTACTTTTACGATAGCCAAAGAAGTAAAGAATACTATTAAAACACTGAATAATAAGCATTTGTATTGATTTTTTAAATAAAAAATTACAATGTCCACAGGTACAACAGACAGTTTAGTTCGATTAATTCAATCCTTATCAAAGGCTGAAAAGCGTAGTTTTAAGTTGTATGCTAACCGCAATTCTTCCACCCCAGATGAATTGAAATTTCTTCAGCTATTTGATTTCATAGAGAAAAATGAAAACTATACCGATGAATTGGTTTTGCAAAAAATCAAGGGAATCAAGAAAAGTCAATTGTCGAATATCAAAGCACATCTTTACAAACAACTCCTCACCAGTTTGCGGTTGATCCATGCCAATCACCTTCCTTCTATTGAAATTCGTGAGGCAATTGATCATGCGTTGATTTTGTACCACAAAGGGTTTTACAACCAAGCCTTGAAATTATTGGAAAAAGGAAAGCAACATGCCATGCGTATTGAAGCTACCACCTTGCATTTGGAAATCCTTGAATTTGAAAAGGTCATTGAATCCCAATACATCACACGCAGTATGCCTACACGTGCTGAAGAATTGACGGCAGAAAGTAGGGAAGTAGAACAACACGTTCGTGGTGCGGTTGACTTCTCTAACTTGTCTTTACAATTGTATGCTTTGTATGTAAAAGTGGGTTTTGTACGCGATGAAAAGGATTACCGCTTTGTGAAAGAATTTTTCGCAACACGTTTACCGAAATACCATTTGAGTGATTTAGGTTTTGAAGAAAAAATGCACTTATACAATGCGTATGTATGGTATCACTACATCACACAAGAGTTTTTGATGTGCTTCAAATACGCAAAATTGTGGGTGGATTTGTTTGAAGATAATCCAATTGTAAAAGATCAAAACAAGGAAATGTACTTGAAAGGCTTGTACAATTTTCAAAATGCGTTATTCAATTTACGCAATCACAGCCGACTTTCAGATTCCATTACTCATTTAGAGCAAATAGATTTTGGAGCAAGAGAAAATGAAAACGTTACCTTATTACAAGAATTGTACTTGTTGCTTGGAAAAATCAATGAGTGTTATTTAAAAGGAACCTTTGATGAAGGTTTGTGGTTGGTTCCCAAAGTGGAGGCTTTTATCAAACAACACGAAGACCGATTAGATAATCACCGAATCATGATTCTGAATTACAAAGTGGCTTGTTTGTATTTTGGAAGTGGCGACAATAAATCAACGATAAAATACCTTAACCGCATCATTCAGATGAAAGATGTTTCGTTGAGAGAAGACATTCAATGTTTTGCTCGGATTCTGAATCTAATTGCACATTTTGAATTAGGGAACGATGATTTAGTTGAATACCAAATTAAATCCGTTTACCGCTTTTTGCGCAACATGGGAGATTTACATGGGGTGCAACATGAAATACTCAATTTCTTAAGACAATTACCTTTTACAGACGAAAAATCGTTGATGCGAGGTTTCAGAGTATTGCATGCTAAATTGGTGAAACTGTCCCAATTGCCTTATGAAAAACGTCCTTTTTTATACCTTGACATCATTTCTTGGTTAGAATGTAAGATAGAACGCAAGCCGGTTCAAGTGGTCATTCGTGAAAAATTTGAGTTGGAACAAAAAACAGGAACTCGCGTCTATTTCCCTTGATACACAACTGAATCCGTATCATTTTCAAGTACTTGAAAGGAATTTTTTACACGTTTTTTGCAACATTTTTTTTGAAGAATTGTTGATTGATTAAAATCTAATTGTATATTTGATTAATAATTCGTCAAACAACTGTTTAAAATTTCATCACATGACAACATTGAAAGTGGGCGACAAAGCTCCTCAATTTGAAGCGAACGACCAGAATGGAAATGCACACAACTTATCTGCATACGCAGGAAAGAAATTAGTCGTTTATTTTTATCCAAAAGACAACACGCCTGGATGTACCCAACAAGCTTGCAATTTGCGCGATAATTATGAAGATCTTCAAGCAAAAGGATATGCTATTTTAGGTGTAAGCATGGACAGTGCGGCATCACACAACAAGTTTATTGAGAAATACACCCTTCCTTTTCCACTTTTAGCAGATACTGAACGAAAAGTAATCGATGCTTTTGGTGTTTGGGGACCTAAAAAATTCATGGGAAAAGAATACGACGGTATTCATCGCACGACCTTTGTAATCGACGAAGCAGGAACGATTACACACATATTTGACAAACCAAAAACAAAAGAACACGGAATCGAAATCCTCGATTTGTAAGTGAATTTGTAGAACGTAAGTAGTTTACGATCTACCCCCTCTATCTTTGCAGAAACGATAACAAAATATAAAACAAACGGTATGGCAGTAAAAGAGATCAACCCAGACAAACTGAAAGCACTTCAGTTAACAATGGAAAAAATGGAAAAAACCTTTGGAAAAGGTTCCGTAATGAAATTAGGTGATAGCGCAGTGGAACAAGTGGAAGTGATTCCTTCAGGTTCTATTACATTGGATATAGCATTAGGAGTAAATGGTTTTCCTAAAGGAAGAATCGTTGAAATCTACGGTCCAGAATCATCTGGTAAAACAACTTTGGCAATTCATGCAATTGCAGAAGTACAAAAACAAGGCGGTATTGCTGCAATCATTGATGCGGAACACGCATTTGATCAGTTTTACGCTCAAAAATTGGGAGTGGACATCGAAAACTTATTGATTTCACAACCAGATAATGGTGAACAAGCATTGGAAATTGCTGATAACTTGATTCGCTCAGGGGCAATTGATTTATTGGTTGTCGATTCAGTTGCTGCATTGACACCAAAAGCGGAGATCGAAGGTGAAATGGGTGATTCTCAAATGGGATTGCAAGCACGTTTGATGTCAAAAGCATTACGTAAACTCACAGGATCCATCAACAAAGCGAAATGCTGTTGTATTTTCATCAACCAGTTGCGTGATAAAATTGGAGTGATGTTCGGTAATCCGGAAACAACAACAGGTGGAAATGCCTTGAAATTCTATGCTTCTATGCGTATCGATATTCGTAGAGCAAGCCAAATCAAAGATGGTGAAGAAGTAATTGGAAACCGCGTGAAGGTGAAAGTGGTGAAAAACAAAGTTGCTCCACCATTCCGCAAAGCTGAGTTCGATATCATGTACGGTGAAGGCATTTCAAAAGTGGGTGAAATCATCGACTTAGGTGTTGAATTGAACATCTTGAAGAAAAGTGGTTCTTGGTTCTCTTACGGAGAAACACGCTTGGGTCAAGGACGTGATTCTGTAAAATCAATGATCGCTGACAATCCTGAATTGATGGATGAATTAGAAATAAAAATTAAAGAAGCTCTTAGTCCTACTGCACCTTTGGTTCTAGCAGACTAAGACAAACTGCATATCGTTTCCAAAGCCCCATGCAGACGTGCGTGGGGCAATTTGGGAAGCCATTTTTCAGATTACCAAAACAGCTAATCAACACAAGCGATTCTTGAAATCGTTCATACCTACGCAAGTTTTCCTTACTTTTGCTCAAAGTTGAACGCATGGTATTATCAATGACGGGATACGGAAAAGCAACTGGATCCTTCGAAGGAAAAAAAATAGTTGTTGAAATCCGTTCCCTAAACAGCAAAAGTTTAGACCTAAACATCCGCTTACTCCCAATCTACAGAGAAAAGGAACTCGATTTTCGTGCTTTAATAGCAGAGTACCTAGATCGTGGAAAAGTAGAAGTTTCTGTTTCGCTTGAAAATACAAGTGACTCTAAGAATTTTACCATCAACAAAGAATTAGCGAAAGCTTATTATCAAGACATCAAAGAATTGAGTGAAATTTTGGGTGAAACAAACACCGAAATTTTACCACTTGTTTTGAGAATGCCTGAAATCTATAGCAACGAAAAAGAATCGCTTTCTGAGGCTGAAAGTGCTTTTGTCACACAGTTACTTCGCGAAGCATGTGAACATTTGGTTGCATTCCGAAAGCAAGAAGGTGATCAATTGGTCAAAGATTTTCAATCAAGTATTGGAAACATTTCACGCTTATTGGAATTGGTACCTAAATACGAACAAGAACGCATTGGTATTGTAAGAGAACGTATGCGTACGGGCTTAGAGAAAATTTCGAATCAAAGCGTGGATGAAAATCGCTTTGAGCAAGAGTTGATTTTCTACATCGAAAAAATGGATATCTCTGAAGAGAAAATGCGCTTGTCCAATCACTTAAACTATTTCCTCGAAACCATGAATTTGCCTTTGTGTGGTAAAAAACTTGGTTTCATTTCTCAGGAAATCGGTCGCGAAATCAATACACTTGGAAGTAAATCTTATCATGTCGAAATGCAAAAAATTGTAGTCGAAATGAAAGATTATTTAGAAAAAATCAAAGAACAAGTTCTGAACACCTTGTAATATGAATGAGCCTGTGACAAAAGGTAAATGCATTATTTTCTCGGCTCCATCCGGTGCTGGAAAAACAACCATTGTGCAACATCTACTAAGTGAATTGGATGCATTGAAATTCTCTGTTTCAGCTTGTAGTAGAGAGCCAAGACCAAATGAACAACACGGTAAAGATTATTATTTTTTAGGTGTTGAAGGATTCAAAAAACACATTTCAGATGAAGCTTTTGTCGAATGGGAAGAGGTGTATACCAACAATTTTTATGGTACATTGAAGTCTGAATTGGAACGCATTTGGTTTGAAGGAAAAGCGGTTGTTTTTGATGTAGATGTGATTGGTGGATTGAACTTGAAACGCTTTTTTGGTGCGAATGCCTTAGCTGTTTTTGTTCAGCCACCTTCCTATGAAGTTTTAGAAGAACGTTTAAGAGCTAGAAGTACGGAGACGGAAGATAAAATACAAATGCGACTTTCTAAAGCGCGTGAAGAATTGGCGAAAGCACCTGAATTTGATCAAATTTTGGTCAACGATGATTTAGAGAAAGCTTGTGGAGAAGCAAAACAGTTGGTAACGGATTTCTTGGAAGCATGAAAATAGGATTGTATTTCGGAACATTTAATCCCATTCATGTTGGGCATTTGGTCATAGCAAATTACATGGCTGAATTCACTTCATTGGATCAGGTTTGGATGGTCGTTACACCTCAAAATCCTTTGAAACAGAAATCATCTTTATTGGCAGATTATCACCGTTTAGCTTTGGTAAAAGTTGCAGTTGAAGATAATCCAAAATTGCGCGCTTCTGATATTGAATTTCACTTGCCTCAACCAAGTTATACTTCTACAACGCTTGCTTATTTGAAAGAGAAATATCCGAATGATGAGTTTTGTTTGATCATGGGAGAAGACAATTTGCGGACCTTCCATAAATGGTACAACCATGAACAATTATTGGATAATTATGCGTTTTACATTTATCCACGGTCATTGACTATTCAAGAAGAAGCAGAAGTATTGGAAATAGGTGTGCGTACAGAAAATGGATTTCATTTGCATCCAAACATTCATGTATGTGACGATGCACCTGTCATGAAAGTATCTTCCAGTTTTATTCGTGCAGCGATTAAACAAGGAAAAGATGTACGTTACTTGCTTACAGAACCTGTTCACAAGTACATCGATGAAATGAATTTCTACAGATAAGATTAATTCTTGCTTCTTTTGAAAAAAGCAAAAATGCGCTTTCTCAATAAAAAGAAAATCAACAAATAGGGAATTGCCATCAAGTATAAAATCCCAGAGTTGATATTTGATCCAAATGAATTTTCATCCAATTCACTCCCTTGTTCTGTCAATAATTTACATTGAGAACAACCTTGACCGTAACTGATACCAATCAATACCATTACCATCACCAACAACATCATCCACTTTTTCATGAGCACAAATTTTATGCATTTATGATGCTGTAAATTTACGAAGAGATATTGGATTTTTTCAGTAGATGATTGCTTTATTTTTCTGGGTAATATTGCAACATTGCCGAATGTAAGTATCAGTAAAACAGTGGAATACATACAGCATGGCTTTCCAAAACGACTAGTTCTCTATTTTCTGTATACAATCCAACACATCTTCATTACCTTTGCCTAGTGAGTAAACAGCTACAAGCACATCTTTCTTTGTTTTTTGTCAATGTACTTTATGGTGCAAGTCATGTCTTAGCAAAAGGTGTGATGCCGACTTACCTCACACCAAATGTTTTCATTCTTTTTCGTGTGCTTGGTGCCACTTTTCTTTTTTGGTTGATCAAAGCTTTTTTACCGAAAGAAAAAATTGCTAAAAAAGACTGGTTGCTTTTGGCTTTTTGTGGTGTTTTTGGTGTTGCCATCAATCAACTGTTTTTCTTTCACGGCTTGAATTTATCTTCGAGTATCAATTCTGCCATCATCATGACGGCCAATCCGATATTGGTAGCGGTGATAGCTTTTTTATGGTTGAAAGATCCTTTCACATCCAATAAACTAATCGGCTTGGTCATGGGAACAACAGGAGCGGTTTTGTTGACATTGGCCAGTTCAAGTATTTCTCCA
This sequence comes from Fluviicola sp., assembly GCA_020849495.1. GTDB lineage: Bacteria > Bacteroidota > Bacteroidia > Flavobacteriales_D > Crocinitomicaceae > Fluviicola. The sequence goes on along the minus strand of JADLGD010000184.1, from coordinate 18,631 downwards.
TCAGCTTCTTTAGGGGATATTTTTCTGTTTATCAATGCCTTGAGTTATGCGATTTATTTGGTTATAGCTAAACCATTGATGAAACGCTATTCGCCATTGACAGTGATCACTTATGTCTTTAGTTTTGGAAGCTTGTTTGTGATACTGTATCCTCCAACATTACCAGAATTGTTTGCCACCCATTTTGAAACATTCACTCTTGCAGTTTGGGTAAAAATTGGGTACGTGGTCGTAGGGGTGACATTTTTAACTTACCTACTAACAATGGTCGGATTGAAATACTTGAGTCCAACTGTCAGCAGTTCCTACATTTATCTGCAACCTATTTTGGTGATCTTTTTTGCTTTTCTTTTTGCCTATTTTGGATTGTCTGCAGATTATACCAATACCATTACTTGGCAAAAAATCGCTTACATGTTGTTGATTTTTGGTGGCGTTTGGTTCATCTCAAGACGCAGCAGCGTTTAGCAAAATTAAAGGCTTTTCTCTAGGAAAGTTAATCCGATTTTTGTAGTTTAGATAAACAGAAAACCCCAATCAATCCTAACTTGATGCTTAAAAAACACTAGATGAAACATTTATTTTTGATTTCAATTTTTCTGATAAGTAGCCTGATTTCCTTTGCACAAGGTATTAGAAAGGTCCTACCATTTAATGAATTTGGCGCTTCGGTCAATTATTCAATTCCATTATCAAGAGATCATTACCATTTTTCAGGAAACATTGGTGGAGGAGTTATTGCAAATTATTCCTTTAAACCAGCAAGTAAAATCAATCCTGTAGTTGGGTTAAGTTATCAGTTTTTGAAGTACTCTGTTCAATCAATCCCCTCTGATTTGGGTTATTACAAAGACATAGATGTATCCAATCATTTGTTGAACATTTCTTATGCTGTCAGATTTCAATTGGGCGAAAAACAGCGCTTATTGTTTGAACCTGGAGTGTTTGGGGGTATTCATTTTGGAGGCACCATTCAAGGCACTACAGACAATAGTAATTCTAACGGACAAGTTTATTCTAATACTAGTGATGGAATCATGTCTGGTTTTTATGCTGGTTTATCTTTCGCGGTTGGTACTCAGTTTTCACTTTCTAAAGGAAAAATAATCGGTTTTGCTAAATGCAATGCTGGAACTGGAAATACAAAGTATGCTCCTGAAACACCAAACGAAACAGCTGTCTATTTTGGCTTTTTCCCTGAATGCTCTGTAGTCTATCAATTGCCATAAAACATCCTACTTACTGGTTTTTTGCTAACTTCAACTGCTAATTTGATTTCACAGCATGAAACCTTTTGTAGACCGCATTGCCGATTTGGTTCAAGAACATCAGCTTGCTTACGAAGACACAACCATTGTTGTACCTTCCGACAGGATGATTACCTATTTGCAACAAGCGTTTTACAAATGTCACAACGAAGTGGTTTTGTTGCCTAAAATGCAAACCATCGATCATTGGGTGCAAAAGTTAACTCCCAATCCGATCATTGAAAAATCGGCGGCACTGTTTGAATTGTACCGCATTTTTGAGGCCGATCCCATTGAACATGAAATTAAAACTTTTGATGCTTTCCTAAGCTGGGGACAATTGTTGCTTTCTGATTTTGATGAAATAGATCGCTATTTGGTGGATCCAAATCAGTTGTTCAAGAACTTGCGTGATGTCCGTGAAATCGAAAATTGGTCTTTTAACAACGAGCAGTTATCGCCTGGGCAATTAAAATTCATGGCCTTTTGGGAAAAATTAGGTCCGTATTACACGGCTTTCGAACAACGATTGGAAACCCTGCAATTAACCACCAAAGGAAAAGCATACCGCTCGCTTGCCAATTCATTGGATCGTGTTTTTGAAAAAAACAAAGCCGCCCAGTTTGTTTTCGCTGGGTTCAATGCCTTGTCAGAAGCCGAATTGTCGATCATGAAACAATTGGCTAAAATGGGGCGGGGGCTCATCATCATGGACAGTGATCACTATTATTTTGATGATGGTTTCCATGAAGCTGGTGCTTTTCAACGGGTATTGGTAGATCAATTGGGACTCAAATCCTTGCCGTTTATTGAAAACAATTTGGCCACAAAAGCGCTCAAAGTAGAAGTGATTGAATGTCCACAACAAACAGGTCAAGCAAATGTTATTGGTTCGCTTTTAGCAGATTTATCAGAAAACGAATTGAATGAAAGCTTGGTTTTGTTGGCAGACGAACAGTTGCTAGGAACCTTGTTGCAACATTTACCCAAGTCAATTGGAAAAGCGAATATTACTTTGGGTTTACCTCTGCGTCAAACATCTTTGCGCTTGTGGGTGGATCTCATTTTCCGTTTGCAAGAAGCGTTTCAACGAAGAAGCAATAGTACGATTTACCACAAAGATTTTATCCAATACGTTCACCATCCCTTTATCTTAGCGATTGCTGATGAACAAGCTTTGAAGAAAATCCGAGAAATTGAAACCAAAATTGTGCGTCAGAATTGGCATTTCATCGATCGGAAGGAAATGGATTTGGGCGTGCGCATGGAACAATTGAATGCCTTGCTTTTTGAATCTTGGAAAGGAGATTGGAAATTGGCAATGGCGAATATTCAACGCATCAATCGTTTGTTGGATGAATGGTTAGGAGTTGAACAAACCCTTGAAAAAGCAGCTATCAGAACATTTTCGCAAGCCTTGGTTGGATTGGAAAATTTGTTGCAAGAGGAACACCCTGCAATGAATTTAAGCACCTTCAAGATTTTCTTCCAACAACATTGGAGCACACAAAACTTGGCTTATTTCGGTAATCCTTTGGATGGTTTGCAAATCATGGGTTTATTAGAAACACGCGGTTTGGATTTCAAACGCATCTTTGTGTTGGGATTGAACGAAGGAACAATGCCACCTACAAATCCAATTCAAACCTTGATTCCAATGGATTTGCGTCGCTTTTATCACCTTCCAACACCGCGTGAAAAACAAGGATTGTTTGCCCATCACTTTTACCGTTTGTTACACCGTGCGGAAGAAATGTACATCACGTTTTCTGCTGCAAATGAACGGGTGGGTTCCAATGAACCGAGTCGCTTTATTCAGCAAATTGAATTGGAATTAGCGGTAGTGAATCCAGCTGTTAAGGTTACAAAACGCTTTTACACCCTTGGAAACGAGGAACGAATTGGTGCACATAAAGTATTGAAAACTCCCGAATTGATTGGGCGCATTGATGAATTGTTGAAAGAAGGATTGACTTTTAGTAAAATCGCTGCATTTTTAGAATGTCCTTTGAATTTTTATTACCGCTATATTTTAAAAATTGGTGAAGAAAACAAGGTCGAAGAAGAGATTGAAAGCAGTACGCTGGGTTCTATTTTACATGAGGTCTTGGAGTTATTGTTTGAGCCTTACACCGAGAAAGTGGAGGAAAATGAAATCCAACGACGTGCTCGACAAATCACCGTTGATGTACTAGATGAAATGCGTGATCGCGCTCCTCTGTTAATTGACAATGCTTTTTACGAGCATTTCAGTAAAGACAAAACGCTGTGGCAAACAGGAACCAATCACATCACCTACATCATGGCCAAAGAAATCATTCAAAAAGTGTTGCTGAAAGAGAAGCAAACCTTGAACGATGCGCCACAAAGTTCCTTATTCATCCAATCATTGGAAAAAGATTTGGAACATACGACCTCTTTTGACATTAACGGTGAACTAAAAACAGTTCGTTTTCACGGAATCATCGACCGTATTGATCAAATCGATGGTAAATTGCGCGTCATCGATTACAAATCGGGAGCTTTAGATTTGGAAAAAGTAACTGTTAAAGGAAAAGCACTGGATGAAGTAGTTGAAACAATCATCAAAAACAAAAGAACGCATCAGCAAAATTCAAAATATGCTCTGCAATTGATGTTGTATTGCTATTTATACCGTCAGCATTATCAACGAGATTTGGATTTGGTGGGCATTTTTTCATTCATCAACATTTCAGAAAGTCCATTCTATTTGGAATTACCTGAAGACACATCCATTCCTTCCATTGAATTGGTTGAAGACATCATTCGAACCATTTTGTTAGACCTTTACGATACCAACCAAGCATTCGAACACAACAATAAAGCAAAGTATTGCGACTATTGCAATTAGTATTTATGCTGGAGGATTCTCTTTCAAAAGCGCATCTACTTTTTCCATGTCATCGTAAAATTCTTCGCCAAAGGCACGAATAATCGGTTCTTTTAAGAATTTGTAAACGGGAACGTTCAATTGTTCGCCACATGCACATGCTGGTTTACAAATGTTCCATTCATCGTAATTGAGCGCTACGTTGTTGGTGAGTTTACTTACACGAATAGGGTACAAATGACATGAAATGGGTTTTTTCCAATCCACTTTCCCTGCTAAATGCGCTTGTTCGATGGCACATTTGGTGATGCCTTTCTCATCAAAATACACAAAAGCACATTCTTGATTGTCCACCAATGTAGTAGCAGGTTCGTTCCATTCATCCATGTAAAACACACCTGTTTTTTCAACAGCAGCGATACCTTCTTCGCGCATGAACGGCTTTACCGCATCGTAAATTTCTTCCAAGATGTCTACTTCTTCCAAGGTCAAAGGAGCTCCGTTATCACCTTCTACACAACAAGCACCTTTGCAAGCAGTTAAATCACATACAAATTTGCGTTCGAAAATCTCAGTTGAGATCAATTTATCGTCAATTTCTACTATCATGGATGTTGTTGAAAATAAGTGATTACTTGGTTTAAATCTTCGAATTCAGCATCAGCTAAAATCAATCGAGGATCTTTGATGTGTGTTTTTTCTGGTACGCAGATGACTGTCATTCGAGCGGCTTTCCCAGAGATGATGCCGTTGAGAGAGTCTTCAACCACTAAACATTTGCGAGGATCTATTCCTAATTGTTTTGCAGCACTTAGATAAACGGCAGGGTGTGGTTTTCCAAACAATTCAAATTCTGCCGAGTGAACGGTATCAAAATAATGTTTGATGCCAAGCGTTTTCAAGATGGTATTGATCAACACTTCATAAGAAGATGTTGCTAACCCAATTTTGAATCCCTTAGCTTTGAAAAACTCCAAAGATGCAATGACACCTGGAAGTGGAGTAGCTTGTGCAGTCAACAATTCCACCATTCGATCGATGATCATTTTTTCAACCATTTCGGCACTTGCATTTTCCCAGGGGGCAACATGAAACCAATAACGCACCACTTCATCAATACGCAAGCCGACCGTTTTTTGAAAATCTTCTCGTGTAAGTGTACATCCCACACTGGCAAAAACGTCTTCCATGGCCACTTTCCAGATCGGTTCAGAATCGGTGAGTACACCGTCCATGTCGTAGATAATTGCTTCGTATTGTTGTAATTGCATGTTATTTATTCAGTTTTACGATGAAAATATTTCCTCCACCCAATAGTTTGTGTCGTTCGTCGGCGATGTAAATGACGCCTTTCTTTTTGACTGCTAGGCATTCTTTTTGAGAAATGGGCAACATATTGACTTGTTCCTTGAAAACGGGTTTGTTATCCGTCATGGTATAAATAATCATTCGATTGTAAGTCAATAAATAGAGTTCATCTTTGTGAAATTCAGCTGATGTTACCGCATCTCGATGCCAATCTCTTCTACCAGTTCGAACAAAATATTTGAGTTTAGCCTTGTAATTTCCAGCTTTGGTTGGGATGGTATACACTTGTGATTTTCCATCAAAGGGAATGGTTCTGCATTTGGTGAAAATGTAAAGTGAATCATTTCGAAAGGCGAGCGATTCTGCATCGTAATACATTTCGGTGTTTTCTGGGGGGAAAGCCTTTTGTTCGGGATAGGAAAAGGTGATTTTTTTAGGCACCACTTCGTCTTCATTCAGTATAGTTGAAATGGACATCTTGTAGATAACCAAATCTTTACGCAAGTTGAGGTTATTGCCGATATCACCTAAATAAACATGACCTTTGTTATCTTTTGTAATGGCTTCAAAATCGATGTTTTCCACATCTTTCATGGTTGTTTCATGAATGATTTTACCACTTTTTTCAATGACGAATAGCTTTGCATCGTTTCCACTGTCGTTATGCGCAATAATGGTTGAATCATTGGCAAACACCCATCCTGAAATTTCTTTCAAAGATTTTGGAAGTGAACCTGATTTTTTCACAGATGCAGCAAACAATAACAGAACAGTACCAAGTAGCAAAAAGTGCTTCATGGCTCAAAGTTAAGAAAAGGAAGGAAACTGGTTGTTTATGAAAAAACAGATTCAACCCAAGCTTTTCCCCATTCTTCGATTTCTTTCTCTGATAAAAGCGAAGGGTAGAAAATACGTTTTTGGAAACGTGGAGGTAAGTATTTTTGCCAATTGGTTCCACCCGTTGCAGCAATGTCTGCTTTTTCACGAGCCAAATACCTAACAGCAGATTTGTAATGTGCCAATGGCCAATTGATGTTTACGTTGATATCATTTTGTTTCAAGGCATCAATGACTGCTTCGTTTTGTTGATCTTCTGCAGACAAACGCAAATAGACTTGCCACAAATTTTTAGTGCGTTGTTCATTTCCTAATTGAATGAATTCGTCTTTGTAACGTTGTTCAAATTCAACCAAGGTCAAGGTTTTTACACCAGTAGCCGCATCGGTTGCACCTTCTTTCCAATAAACGTGTTCAAATAAATCTTCAATGGCTTCCGTTCCTTTGTAAGATGCACGTTTGTCTTTGTGGACCAACTGTAAAAAATCGGTAGAACAGATTTCAATTTTGCGGTATTGAGCAGATTGAAAACCTGAAGCTGGGTGTAAGGACAAACGGAATTTTAAAAATTGTTCACGATCCATCCCGTCAATCATGATTTCGAAACTTTTTGTCAAGGCTTCAAAATAACGATTGATACGTGTCACTCTGGAAATGAAAAATGCCGCATCGATGGATTTTTTTTCACCCAATTGATCAAATTCATGTAAAGCCAATTTGAAGTACAACTCCGTAATTTGGTGGTACATCAAAAAGATGGTCTCATCTGGAAAATCAGTATACGTTTTCTGGAGCGATAACAAAGTATCCACCTGAATGTAATCCCAATAGTTTACTGTTTTTGCATACAGCAAACCATCAAGGTAGGTTGTTAAATCCTGACCTTGTGCATCGTATTTTGCCTTTAATAATTCGATACGTTGCAAAATTTCGGGTGTCATTTCCATAAGTTCGTTTCTCATTCGTAAAGCAAATATAGATGATTGGGTTTTGAAAACCGTCACAAAAACGTGAATATTCTAACAAAATTTGTGGAAAATAAAACAAGCGCCCGTTTTTTGAGCGCTTGTATTTGTTTATTTATTTGAAAAACAATTATTTAGCTTTAACCAGATCGTGTTTTAAACCTGACCATTCAACTAAGTGTAATTTGACTGTTCCTACTGGAATTTTCGCCTTAATCAAGATTGGAATGCGGTTTTCATCATCTGTTACCCAGAAATTCACATCGTTTTCACTTTTGAAATAACGTCCTGTTTGAACAACAGGGACAAACTTCATGCATTTGAATTTCCCTTTGCGGATGCTGATGGTTTCATCTCCAACATATTTCACTTTTAAAGGCCAAATTTCATCGTCCATGAAACATTTGAATTCAAAAATCTGTCCTTTTTTAGCTGTTTTAAAGTTCAAAGTACGTGCATAGTAAAAAGAAGAAATCATATCTTGAATTCCAACAGGAATGGTGAAATCCTTTTTACCGTTGTTGACTTTCAACTTATCGTGTTTGAATGCATAATCTTGATTGATTTTGTATCCACCTTCATCAACACGACGCACAAACATCCAAGGGAAAACTCCTTTTTTGTCGATGTAACTTTCATACACATCATTCACTTTGTAAACAGCATTGAATCCACCCAAGGTTTTTCCTGTTCCTTTTACGTGTAATAATTCTCTACCGCCAGATCCTGTTTTAGTAGTAGTTTTCACTTCTAAAACGGCTTCTCCAGCATCAACAAATCCATAAGTAATTCGGTAACGTAATTTTTCTCCAGGCTGGAAAGAATTGTTTGTTACACTTGGATAAGTTACTACTTGACTACTTTTTAAACTTAAAGCACCAAGTACTATTGCGAAAAATAAAATTCCTTTTTTCATGACTAATTTCATTGAGGTCGCTTGCACATTACAAATCAAATGCCAATTTCAATAATAGAACGCAAACGATGGAAAATATGTATATTCAACCATCAGAAAGTTATGAAACATCAAACACTTATCAAATTTTTCAGTTCATTTATTTTCGGAACTGCTATCGCAAGTTTGTTGTTCTTTATTGATTTTTCTTGGAGCTTAAGTATGCTCATGGGCTGGATAGGCTTTGGTTTGCTGTACCTTGTTCAAAGTATTTACACCTTTATCAAAACAGCTTCCCATTCTATTTCAAAGCGATGTATCCAAGAAGATGTAAGTAGTTGGGTGTTGTTTACTCTGATATTAGTGACTTGTATCACCGCTTTGGTAAGTATTTCAATTGTAATGGATCAAAGGGAAAGTTGGAAAATTCCAGCATTCATTGGTGAGATAAGTTGCATTCTTGCAGTAGGACTCTCATGGGCGATTGTTCATACAGCCTTTACGTTTAGATATGCGCATTTGTATTATGGTGAAGCGAATCGTTTGTATTCTAAACATGCAAATGGTTTGATTTTTCCAGAAGATGAGCATCCTGATTATTGGGATTTCGCTTATTTTTCTTTTACCATAGGAATGACTTTTCAAGTGTCTGATGTAGTGATCAAAGCAAAAGCTATTCGAAGATTGGTGTTGATACATTCGATCATTTCATTTTTGTTCAACACGGTTATTATTGCTCTCACCATAAACGAAATGGTTAATTTGAATCATGGATAAACACATTCGTCCGATGGAGAATTTCCACATAGTACTTTGGTTACTTAAAGACCTTTGTTGGGTGATGGATTTCAAATGGATGGGAACTTTTATGATTCTTCCAACCATCATTGTTGCAATTTGGATCACCTATAAAACACGCAATTATCTTTCTGAATTCGTGCACAATATTGCTGTGGTTTGTTGGATCTGTGCCAATTCCGTTTGGATGTTGGGCGAGTTTTTTTTCAAAGACGGAACACGACCACTAGCAGCCGTGTTCTTTATTCTTGGATTAGTAACCTTGTTTGTTTATTACATAAAACGGTTTCTCATTGACAAACAAAGCCACTAGAGTATACTGACCTCTGTTCTTCGATTCATTGCTTTTCCTTCAGCGGTATTGTTATCTCCAATGGGTTTTGTTTCGCCGTATCCAATTGCAATGATGCGTGAAGGAGCGATGCCTTTGTTAATCAAATAAGTTCTCACTGCGTTAGCTCGTTGTTGGGAAAGCAATAAATTGTCTGCAGCCTCACCATCACTATCCGTATGTCCTGCAATTTGAATTTTCATAGCTGTTTTTAGCAGCATGATTTCTACCAAATCGTTCATTAGCGCAAAACTTGATGTTTTAATTGTAGCTTTTCCACTTTCGAATTGCAATTGATTGAGGGTGTAATGTTTAGGTACTTCATAAGTGATGGTCAAAGTGTTTTCAGAATAAAATTGATCGGCAGGAAGAGCAGGAATTTCCAATTCGTTGTATTCCAAACTTTCTCCAATGCTTTTGATGCGAATATCGTAAACCTGACCTTCTGGTAAATGAATCAAAAATGTACCTGCTGCATTGGTGACCCCGCAGTAAGTGTCATGGTTTGTTTGCCCCACAAATAAAATTTTGTCACCTTGAACTGCTTTTCCTGCAGTGTTCATTACGTTTACATGAAGAGGTGCCGTTTTCACTTGTGCAAATAACCAAGTGCCAAGTGTTGTGAAAGAAAGAAAAAGGATTGTTTTCATGGTGTTTGTTTTCCTGTAAATAGACCAATACAAGAAAAGTAACAAACAAAAAATCCGCTAGTGAGGCGGATTTTTTAATTTCAATAAATAGCGGAGGACGAATCTATATTTTAATAAAATGTGCTCCTCATAAGTGTGGTTCAAATATAGGTTGATTTATTCGGATATCTTTTCGCCAATTTGTGAATCGTCAGTTTCAGTTTACGAATAGCATTTTTAAAACTTTACAGACTGATACCTTTCGCTTTAAGTATTCCTTCAAAGTCTGCTTTTCGATCCCTCACAACATGTGCAATTTCACCATTATCAAAATGGATAATCGATTCACCTTTGTGGTACTTTTTTATATAATTGAGGTTGATTAAAAAAGAGCGATGACATCTGTAAAATTGTTGTTTACCTTCTAACATTTGGTCAAACACCCTAACTGGTTTACTTACCATAATTTTGGTTCCGTTGTTTAAGTAAACATTGGTATAAGCCCCTTCTGCAATGAATAAAACGATATCAGAAATTTCAATGAACACCAATCCTTCGCTCATTGGGAGAGCAATTCGTTTAAATGTTTCACCTTTTGCCACATCGGCCATTAGTTGTAGTCGCTCGTGTAGTGTCGCAAATTCCTTTTTATGCTGCACTTTTTTGATAGCCAATTGCAACTGTTCGATGTCAACAGGTTTCAGTAAATAATCGATAGCTGAGACTTCAAAAGCTTTGATGGCATATTGGTGATAAGCGGTTACAAAGATGATTTCAAATGTAATTTCATTGAAAAATTTAAAGAGTTCAAAGCCGTTGTATTCTGGCATTTCAATATCTAAAAAAACAAGATCTGGCTGGTATTTGTTGATTGCTATGACCCCATCAGGTACATTTTCGCAAGTAGCTACGATTTCAATGTCCTCACAAAAATTAGACACGAATGAATGGAGTGTCGTTCTTGCACCTGCTTCATCGTCAATAATAATGGCTTTAATCATACAGCAAATGTGTGAATTTGAAGCAGAATTAGAAAGCAATTTTTTCCCAATCGCGTTATTTAGTTTCTAAATCAATCTTGTGGAAAGGAAAGTTGAACCAATGTTCCTGTTGCAATACCGTTCTCATTCAAGTCAATGATCTCAACTTTGTAATTTTGTTGAGTGTATGCTTTCAATAATTCCATGCGTTTTTCTGTTGCATTGCTTGCAAAGGATGTATGTTGACTTGTGCGTAAATTTATACTTTGTGATCGTTCTCTCCCGATACCATTGTCCTGAACTTCACAAATTAATGCTGCTTCTTTCAAGTAGAAGCGAAGTTGCAATGATTTCGGGCCTTTTTTATGCAATAAACCATGTTTAATGGCATTTTCAACATAGGGTTGAATGACCATCGGTGGAAGGGAAAGCGCCTGTTGTTCAAGTATTGGGTCAATGCTTATTGCAAATTGAAAATCATCGCCAAAACGCAATTGTTCCAACTCTAAATACAAGTTCAAGATTTCCACTTCTTCTTGCAAACCAGTTGATTCTAAGCTGGAAGCATCGAGTACTTTGCGCATGAGTGAACTGAATTTTGAAAGGTATTTGTTGGTGTTTTTAATGTCTTGCTGCACCACTAATGACTGAATGGAATTGAGTGCATTGAACATGAAATGTGGATTCATCTGTGCTTTCAAAGCGGTGAGTTGCGACGCAGTGAGTTGTTGTAACAAGTTTGCTCTTCGTTTGATAATACGCAAACGATTCAAGAAAATAAACGAGACCAAACCAATGGTGCAGAGGATGATGAGCAAGTAAAACCACCAACGTTCCCAGTAATGAGCATTAACAGTTAGTTTAAAACGTGTAGGGAAAGCAGATTTCACACCATCTTCGTTCACCGCGACGACTTCAAAAACATAGTTGCCGGCAGGTAAAGAGGTGTAAACTGTAAATGGAGAAACAGCAGATGTTGTACGCCACGTTTTATCGAATCCTTTCAATCGAAATTGATAGGTAAAATCTCCTCGACTTTTAAAACAAGCACTTGTAAAATTGATTTTTAGTCGTTGAAAATCAGCAGGAAGTTGAGTATGTAGATGGTTTTTTAAGTCTAAATTATCTACCGATACACTTTTAATTTGAATGTAGGGTTTTACCTTGTTGAATCCTTCAAAATGAATTGGTATTCGGATAATTCCTCTAATGGTAGCCAGGTATAAAAAATCATCTACAACAGCTATGTCATTGAGTTCTTTGTAGGGTATTCCGTCGTATTTGTTAAATCGTTTTACTTTTTTGGTCAGTAGATGATGTATTTCAAATCCTGTATTTGTTCCAATCACCATCCAATTGTTATCAATGAACAAGGATTTGACTTCATTTTTTATCAAATGTGGTGCAAAGGGTTTTACGATTCCGTTTTTCAAAACTAGAATGCCTTCATTGCTTGTTGCCATGTAGAGTGCGCCGTTTGACCAATCTAAATGAGTAGCAAAAATGGGTTTGTTGCGAAAGTTGACGGGTGTTAGTTGGTCATTTTTATAGCGATATAAACCTGCGTCAAAAGCAAAGTAAATCGTTCCATCTGGCAAAACACACAAGGTTCGTCCTCCTTTTGCGCGAATGATTCTTCCATAATTTTGCTTCGGAATGTCTTTTAATGCGATGATTCCCGTTCGATCTGAGGCGACATAAACCAAAGAGTCACCAATGATTTGAAAATTTCGAATATTATTGGATGCAAAAGCTTTCTCATTAATGGTCAACCAACGGCGAGCAGCATAAAATTGCTTGTTGTACATTTCCATTTTTCGAACGGCTCCATAAGTGTTTGTTGGGTTGTCTAAAAATTTTGATAAATGCTGCTGTTGCATTCTAAAAACCTCACCATTGTAAGTCCCAACAAACAATCCTTTTTGCTGTTGATGATACAATGAATAGCAGTTGTTGTCTGTGAGTGCACTATTTGTTTTATTGTATAAAGTAACATGAATTGATGGCACCACGTAAATTCCTTCTTGCAAAGAAGTAAACCAGGTATTTCCTTCTCGATCTCTATAAACACTTGAAATTTTCTGTTGAGGGAATAAATGACGAGTTACTTTTTGCAACGAATGATCCAATTCAAACGCCCCATCTGATGAACAATGCCAGAAGTGCTTTGCTGTTCCCTTTTGAAAAAAATAGTGACTACCTTTTAAGTTGGGATTTAACTTTTTTAATTGCAGAATCCCTTTGTTTTTAACAAGTTCGGAGAGGTAGTAAAAATTGCCTTTTGAAGGATCGATGGATTGCGCCAATACATAAGTTTTGTCCTGGTGTTTGATCAACGAAGAGATATAAGTGCGATTCAAAGGTGAAACCAGTTTTTTTACGCTTGGCTTTCCATTTAAAAAAGAAATCAATCGGAGTTGACCATCACTCAATAGTACAACTACGTTTCCTGCTTGATCTGTTTCAACATCTGCTACTCCGGTTGCATGATTTAGTTGTAATGCTTTGTAATTGAGTCGATTCAGTTTTTTACCTGCATTGGAATAATGTAAAATTTCTTCATTGATAGCCAACCAAACAGTTCCTTTTGAATCAATCGTGTATTCAGGAATTCTTCTTGTAACGGAAGAGACATCAATAACGGTTTGCAAGCGATTTCCATTTGTTTTAAAAAGTTGTCCAGCAAAATTCTGACACCAAATGTTTCCAAAAGGATCGATTTGTAAGCGCGATACACTTTTACTGTTTTGATTGGGTGATTCAAAGGGAGTAAAACTGAAACCATCGTATTTAAAAAGTCCAGCATCACTTGCAATCCACATGTATCCTTGTCGATCCTGAATCACTTCATATACTTCGTTGGATGGCAAACCATTCTCATCGTTGATGGAATAGTAATAGGGGTGTTGTGCCAGCGAAACTGAACAACAAACGAACGTGAATAGGAATACAACAAGGTATTTCATGAAGCGAAGGTATGGATTTTCAGCAATTCAGGTTTAAAAGTCAATTTCTGAAAAATGGTGCTTCAGATGCTTTGGCTACACTTTGTAAACGACACGTTTGACTTTGTGAACGACGCTTTCATTTTGCTAACTATCAGTAAAACAAATTGTTGCAATTTTACCTTTCTTACCTGCTGAATGTGTGATTTATGACAGAATCGGAGATAATTGTATTTTTACTAGATGATTCGCTGGTTACTTGGACTTATGCTACTTTTTTCGTTTTCAAAACGAAGCATAGCTCAATATCCAGGATATTTCAATTATACAATTGAAAACGGTGGTCCATCGAATGAAGTTTACAGCATTTTAGAAGACAAGCAAGGTTATATTTGGATTGGTTGTGACGCAGGTTTGTATCGATTTAACGGGGTGTTTTTTGAACATTTTACTTCACCTGACCTTACTTCAAGATCTGTTTCCGGGGTCTGCCAATCTGCAAATGGGCGCATTTATGCTTATAATTTCAATGGCCAGTTGTTATATGTTGAAAACGGGAAATTAAACGTTGTAAAGAACTGGAAATATTTGATTAATCAGATCTCTCCAGATAATAAAGGTAAAGTTTGGCTTACCACTTCTAAAGGATTAACATGTTTGGATGAGCGAACGATGACATGGAAATCGATCCAGGATTTGGATGGTGATGGAGTTCCAGAAAAGGATAATTATGCGAACAGTGTACAGGTAAGTAAAAAAGGTGATGTGTTTTATTTTCACATTGGAAGATTGATCCAGAGAACCGGGAATAAAACAAGGATTTATCCGATAAATCCAGAGGAACCAATGAGCCCAGCTTTTGTGACCAACTGCTACCAAGAACCTTGGGTTTTCACCTTGTTTGAAGGAGCTTGTTATCGCATAAAAAATGGACGTTATGAGCGTGTAGTAATTTCTGCCTTAACAAAGGCAATGAAAGGAAGAAAGATAACAAGTACTAGGGAAATTGGAAATGATATTTGGATCACCACTCATACGGGGGTTATTCGTTACAATAAACTCACACAAAAAACGCAGTTATTGTATCCCAAGATTGCCTTTTCAGGTTGTATAAAAGATCGGGAAGGAAATTATTGGTTCACCACCTTACACGATGGTGTATTACGCATGCCCAACCTTGATTTTTTGGTCTGGAATGAACAAACAGGCGCACTGGATCTGGATAAATTTACACACTTGACGGCATCCGAAAACAAGATCTTTTTTGCAAAATCGGATGGTGAAATAGGCGAACTACTTCAAAATGGGGACAGATTTCAGACGTATAGAAATGAGCTGCTTTCTGATTTTGGTACTATTTATTTTGATCAAGTTGAAAATAAAGTTTTATTTAATAAGATCAATTCCATTTTTGCCCTTCAAAATAGCAAAATCTCAATAGTTAACCCAGTAACACGACCGGTCAAAAGTTTTATTCGTGTAGCAAACGAATACATCATGGCATCATCACAGGGTGCATATGTGTACACTTGTCCGAAAGATGGATTTGTAGAGAAGTACAAGATCACAGACGATTGGTCACGTGTTTTAATGACTTTTCCAGGATCGAAAGATGTCTTTTTATCTGGAAACCATGGTCTTTATCGCATGCGAAAAGTTGAAAGTAAGTGGAAGATTGTCCAGCATCTTTTTCGCGATGAACAGATCAGTTCAATCACAAATGACGGTAAATACATTTATGCACTTTCATTCAAAGGAGTTATTTACCGTGTTCAAATGTCGGGTGAAAGAACTATTTTTTACCATCTCCCAGAAAATTTCAGAGCTGTTCAGTTGGTTTCTCATGGAGGTAAATTGTTTGTAGCGACAAATAATGGGCTATTAATTTTAAATAAATCGAATCGTAACCAAATGGTCATCAATCGATTTCACGGTTTGAGCTCTAACAATATTAGTCAAGTGTGTATTGTTGGAAATTATTGTTGGTTGGCTACTGGAAGAGGATTGCACCGTATCCCCTTGCATTTATTACAGCAATCTTACGTCAAAGGGTCAATAGTACTCAAAAAGATCTTAGTGAATGGGGATGTAGTTGCACCAGATGCACTGAAATATCTGGCATACAACGATCAATTTTCAATTTCTGTAGATGGTTTGTTTTACAAGTCGAATGGAAATTTCAGTTTTGCTTACCGTTTTGTTGGTGACAAAGAGGGTTGGATCCAGTTGCCTGCAAATGCAGAATTACTTTCCATTCCGCGTTTGCCTCTTGGAAGTACGGTCATGGAATTGAAAATGATTGACCATGAAGATCGCGATTCTGAAAACACCTTGCGTTTTAGTCTTTACGTAAAGCCTCCTTTCTTCCAACGTTGGTGGTTTTATTGGTTGCTGACGGTCACTGTTGCAGTCATCAGCTTTCTCATCTTTAAAAAACGGATTGCTGTTTTGCGTAAACGCCAAGAACAACGCTTGCAACAATTGCGCTTAGAAAACGAGTTGCGTTTGACTCAACAAAGTGCCTTGAAAGCACAGATGAACCCCCATTTCTTGTTCAATGTATTGAATTCCATCAAAGGATACATTTACGAAAACGACAAAAAGAATGCGGCGAAATATTTGAGTGACTTCTCCAATTTAGTGCGAAAAGTCTTGGATCTTAGCGCATTACCAACGACCACTTTAGCAGATGAATTGGAAACGGTGAAATTGTATATCAACTTGGAATCGATGTTGTTGCAAGATGATTTTTCAGTGGAAATTTCCATGGATGAAAATGTAGATTCTGGTGCAATTCCCATTCCATCCTTATTGCTTCAACCTTATGTTGAAAATGCGTTTAAACATGGATTACGCCATAAAAAAGGCAAAAAAGAGTTGAAAATTGCGGTTTCAAAAGATGCAAATGAAGACGTCTTATTGATTCAAATATCGGATAACGGAATCGGTAGAAAAGCATCTGAAATAATCAATAAGAATAACAGTGATGAACATGTTTCCTTTGCTACAAGTGCCACTCAAAAACGGATTGAATTACTCAATTTTGAAAAGCAAGGAATCATTGGCGTTGCCATTCAAGATCTGATTGCTTCAAGTGGAGAAGCATTAGGAACCATTGTTACCATTCGTATACATTTAGCTTAAAACAAGATGAAAGCAATTCTAGTAGATGATTCGCCACAGGCAAGAAAATTATTGCGATTGATGCTAAAAGAATTGGCACCAACTGTAGAAGTGATTGCAGAATTAGAAGATGCAACAGAAGGTTTGAGAAAAGTAAAACTCATGCAACCTGACGTGGTGTTTTTAGACATTGAAATGCCAGGAAAATCGGGTTTACAAATGGCAGAGGAATTGGTAGAATCGGGGTGCACCAGTGCTATTGTTTTTACGACTGCTTATAACGCTTACGCCATCAATGCGTTTCGTTTATCTGCTGTTGATTACTTATTGAAACCCATACAAGAAGAACAATTGTTGGAATCAATAGCCAAAGTAAAAGAACGCCTCAAATTTCAGGATACTGCAGTTCAATTGAAAGCATTGAGTAAAAATTTGAAAGCAGAGAAACCAGATGTTTTATGTGTTCCAGTTCAAGGAGGATACGAATACATGTCATTGAAGGACATTTTGTTTTTAGAAGCAGACGGCTCTTACGTGCGCATTGTGTGTGTAAATGGAAAACACAAATTGGTTGCTAAAAACTTGAAGTATTTTGAAAACTCCTTGCAAGGCGCTGGAAATTTTGTGCGGGTTCATCGCTCCTACAGTGTCAACATGGATGAGGTTTCGGCTTACATCAAATCGGATGGTGGTAATCTAGAATTGCGTTCTGGTAAAGTTATTCCTGTTTCAAGAGAACGCAAACAAGCTGTTTTGAAGTATTTGAATTTGGAGTAAACGGTTGTTTACAAAGTCAACTTTGAAGCTCACAAATTCTCTTGCATTTTCGTAGAACACGAACTTATTTTTGATTAAAAGAAAATTGATGAAAAAGATAAGTTTAGTTCTCATTGGCTTGTTCCAAACATTTTTGCTACTTGCAGCAGAACCCTATAATTACAACCAGAATTACAATTTCAACAAGTACATCAAAGAAGGAAAGTGGATTAGCTATGCAGATACGTATGATAAATATGAAGTGAATCTGACAAAAGAAAATACGGGAAAAACCGATTTTGAAGGAAACGAAATTTTCAAATGGCACTTTAAGTGTGATAAATATGAAGCTTATTTAGTGCCTGACAATGAGTTCTATCCCTTGTTTTACCGCTTATTTGTGAAAAATGATGAAAAGAAAGGATATGACTCTCAAGACACTGATCGGTCTGGAATGCGGGATATTGGTTTTATAGTTTTGAATGAAAATCATATTGCTTGTGTGAGAATAGTTGATGATGCAAGATCTATAGAGAATGATCCCTCGATTCACCAACGAATAGGAGTAACTGTTGCAAATTATGATAATTTGTATCATCGAATGGAACCTAAAACTATAGCTTCACTTTATTCATTCTATCGAGGTAAAGCTACTGGCTCACCCTATAGAGATTGGGCAACTTTTATGGCAGCAGAAGGGATGAAAGAATTTTATAGTACTGATGCCTATAAAGGAAAGCCAATGACCCAATGGAAAGGAATTCCAAAATATTATGACTATTTATTGAAGTACCAAGAACAACAATTGGAGGTAGCAAAAACCAAAAAAATAAGTGGATTGCTTTCTGAATTTGCAGATGGGGACTACAAATTGTATACAGATGGAGCTACTTTCGGAAAGATTGATTACGGAAAAATTAATATTAAATTCGAAAAAACGAATGGGAAAGTAACCGGTTTCACAGT
>JADLGD010000183.1 GCA_020849495.1 Fluviicola sp. | reverse complement strand
CACATGAAGTCAATTTCATACCTTCAATGACCAAAGCCATTGCAATGTTATTTCCTCCTGTACCAGTTTTTACGTTTGCATCGAAACCGTATTGGTCAATCAAGGCCCAATTCAAATCCCACAACATAGAAGCCCAAACAAAACCAATTCCGTGAGGCTCGCTCAGCGTTGTACTATTCGTGTTTCCGTATTTGTAATTATTGACACCAGGATCAGTAGAATAAGGGGCAGGACGGATACCATTTCCATTTACAGGTTCATTTGTCACATACGTTCCAACACCTCTTGGATCTGCTGCTTGATCACCTGGGAACATTGTAATCATTAATCCCAACCAGTCTGACCAACCTTCACCCATTTGTTCTGAGTTGTATAAACAATCTACATTATCTGCTCCTCCAACCAAACGATTCGAAATTCCGTGACCGTATTCGTGGGCAATGATCATATTGTCAAAATCTGAATCAGTAGCCGTTAAATCACCTGGATTCACAATAGTCGCATTTATGACATCACCGCCATCTATTGTATTGATAAAAGCATTCCCATTCAACTGAGATACCATAATAGATGGAATGGTAACAATAGAGGATGTTCCACCCATTGCAATTGGTGAACCTGCTTGATTGTTCATAACGATCACAGCAATTGCTCCAAAAGCTTGGCATGCCTCTACTTTAGAAGCAAAAGTGCAATTACCTCTTCTGACAAAGGCAATTTTACCTGCTAATTGAGCACCATTTACTATGGTTCCACATGCATCCATGTTATCCGTACCATCATCTACTACAATCACTAAATCTTCCGTTAAAGGAACTGTTGGAATTGGAGGTCCAAAACCAGCAGTTGATGCAGCATAGCTTCCAGCAATTCCAGCAGGTGTATTCACCGTTAATAAATCAGGAACATTACTAGATGTCCACAAATACATTTGCATACGTGGACTTTCTCCATCTGGAGGAGTTCCAAAATTGGCATTATTTGTACCACTACCATCTTGCGCATCCGCCATTACCGGATCCATTTCCAAACCACTTCCTGTGTAATTGTATTCTTGGAAATTTCCGCTTTCTTCATCAAAACCATAGTATGCCCAAATGTCGTGCATCATGTTGTTCATGTAGAACAAATTGGTAATCACAGCATCCAAATTTCCTTGCACACCAACTAATGAATCGTATGCGTAATTGAAATTTAAAGCAGTACCACCATCAGGTGAATATCCTGGAAGATCATCGTCATCAATATCATCCGAAGCAAACACATTGTTACCTCTGGTAATCGTGTATTCATCTCCAGCTAAACCATCTGTATCATGCCATCCGTAAGGAGAGTAAGTCGCATCTGAAGGATTAACAAGTAAACTTCTATCACCATGATTTGGACTTTCAATCGGCAAGGCATACACCATGTATTGATCCGCTCCTGGAGGTGGTGGCATTAATTGAGCTTGAGTAGAAGATGAATGATGCGCATGACTTGTTTCAGCACATGCATCAAAATGACATTGAGATACCCAATCATTTTTGAAAACCAATTCACCAGTTAATGCTGAAATACGCATCGACCACCAATGATCCCCTTTGATCGGATAAATGCTTAAATCCCAAACCAATTGAGGAACTTGTTGATCCATTTGAACCATCAAACGAACAGGAATAGCCGCTTGAGAAAACGTTCCTTTATCAAATAAATAGGTTTGAGTTTGCAAATTGGATGAAAGTAACGTTGTTTGCTGATATCCAACATGGATCACTTGAGCAGCAGATTCTATGGCTTTTTCAGCTGAAAGCGAAGCTTGTGTGGAAAATTGATCAGGTAAATCCTGAAAACGTCCCGTAGCATGAATGACTTCATTGTTTTTGATCGAAACAGTACCAATACCATTTACGACTGGTAGTCCGTTCAATGTTTGTCTGACATAATAATACTTTACACCAGGAGCTTTTGAACTTGCAGTAAATGTAATTTCAATGCCATTAAAATCAGTTGCTTGAACAGACCATTGATTTGCATTTTTTTGGAGATAATTCTCAATCAGTGTTTGTTCGGTTTGGGCATGCATCTCTAAAAGACACAAAGATGCCATAGAAAAGAGGAGAGTTCGTTTCATAGTCAACAGTTTATGAGTTGCAAATTAGGTAAAAAATGACAAGTTACCTAATCCTTTCAATCAAACAAACCAACCTTTTAAAAGTTTATTTGCCAGCCTCTCAATTGCATTACTCGGTAAAATGTCAGTAAATCGCGAGCAGAAGTAATGGTTCTATAGGCGCTTTTCAAGGTTAATTGTGTTCCATTATGAGAAGAAACATCAATTCCATGTGGAAAATAATAATGCAATTGTTGTTGTTCCGTTTGTTGCTCTAAATCATGTAAAAACAATCGAAGTAAATTGACAGATTCATTAGTCGAAACAGAAAAATCTGCAGCTGAGACCGAACAGAATAGATGAAAAGCAGTTTTGGCTCTAGTAAATAATACATTCAATCGCTTGTAGCCCATTTCTTGATTCAAAGGACCAAAGCGCATGTGAAAATCGCCATCCTCATTTTTTGCATAAGCCAAACTGACCAACAGCACATCCGCTTCATCTCCCTGAACTTGTTCAAGCGATTTTATGAAAACGGCATTCTGTTCTTGACCTTCCGTGATTTTTAATTGAACATGTGACGAACACTTTTTCCAAATACATTTTACTTGCTCTTCAGAAAAAGCGACAATTCCGAGTGTTTGCTTGAAATCAAATGTTTCTAAAAAAGCGGCAATGGCTGCTGCTTCTTCTGCATTGGTTCGCTCTGTAAAAATTCCTTTAGGTAAAAAATGCCTAAATAATGAAGTTTGCAGGTTTGCACTGGGATAAACAATCAAATCATTGTTGTAGAAATGCTTGTTTGAAAAAGCGATCAAATCTGGAAAAGCACTTCGGTAATGATGATGTAAAGCAAGACGTTTAAACGAAAAATTTGCTTGATGCAAGACATCATGACCTTTCAGTTTCTTTCCAAAAAATGAACTGGGTGACATTTGTTGATCATCACCAGCAATCAATGCTCTTTTTGAACGATACATCGAACCGAAAACATGTGGCAATGGCATCTGACTCGCTTCATCAACGACCAGCACATCAAACACATTTGGTTTCAGTGGAAAATGATCAGCTACTTGATTGGGAGTAGACAACCAAACTGGCAATAACAATTGAATCCACTCACCTGCTTCGCTCTCCAGCAACGATCGAATGGATTGATGATGACGTGTTTTACCAAACTCTTTGACCAAAATTGCCTTCCCTTTTTTTAATCGAAAACGCAATTCCTTCTCTTCACCTTTAACCTTCGTCGATGGTAAGCGTAAGAGCATTTCATAATGATCAAAACGCTGTTTAATTTTCATCAAAATTTGCTGAGCAAACAATTG
>JADLGD010000182.1 GCA_020849495.1 Fluviicola sp. | reverse complement strand
GGGTTTGAACAAAAGGTAATTATTAGATAGATTTTCAATGGTCAATTTAAACTTTAATTCAGCTGGAGTAGCTACAATATCAGATAATCTAGCTTTAAAATCCTCACATTCAATTACTTGATCATGGAAGTAAACTTTCTCTATTGATTTGCTTTTAGTGAAACTAACTTGCAAAAAAAATAATAATAAAGCAGCGGTCGAAGCGTAAAAAATTCTCATGTATTTTTTGTTTAAAATTAGAAAAAAGTTGTTTTGAAAAAAAAAATTTTCAAAAGACGATGCGCACAAACAAATCGTATGCCAATTTCAATTTTCTAAAACAGAAAAAGGTCGCCAAAAAGCGACCTTTAAACTATATAATCAATTTTGAATTATGCAGTAGCATTCATATTATCTAAAACATCCATTACCCCTTTCACGGCAACAGCTGATTCTTCTAACAATTTTTTCTCATCTGCATTCAAATCCAATTCAATGATACGTTCGATACCGTTTTTACCTAAGATAACTGGTACACCTAAGTAAATATCTTTCATTCCGTATTCTCCTTGCAACCAAGCACAAACTGGGAAAACACGACGTTGGTCACGGATAACCGCTTCAACCATTTGAGCAGCTGCTGCACCTGGAGCATACCAAGCAGAAGTACCTAATAATTTCACGATTTCACCACCACCGAATTTCGTGCGCTCGATGATTTCATTTAATTTCTCTTCACCGATCAACTCAGTTACAGGAATACCACCAACAGTTGTGTAGCGAGGAAGTGGAACCATTGTATCTCCATGACCACCCATCAATACTGCTTGGATATCTTTTGGAGAAACATTCAATTCTTCAGCCAAGAATGCACGGTAACGAGCAGTATCCAAAATACCAGCCATACCAAATACTTTCGAAGGATCTACTTTTGCATTCAAATATGCACAGTAAGTCATTACGTCTAATGGATTAGAAACGATAATGATTACAGCATTAGGTGAATACTTAACGATGTTTTCAGTAACAGTTTTAACAATTCCAGCATTCGTAGCGATTAAGTCGTCACGAGACATTCCTGGTTTACGAGGAAGACCAGAAGTGATTACTACTACATCTGAATCAGCTGTTTTTGAATAATCATTTGTAGAACCAACAGTACGTGTATCATACAAATTGATTGGTGAAGTTTGCCAGATATCCAACGCTTTTCCTTCTGCAAATCCTTCTTTAATGTCCAACAACACTACTTCATTGGCAATTTCTCTGTGAGCTAACACGTCAGCACAAGTTGCCCCAACGTTTCCAGCTCCAACTACTGTTACTTTCATTGTTTACTATTTAATTGAAATTTCTTTCTATTTTGCGCCACGAATTTACTAAATAATGTTGGTGAAATACGCTTGTTTTGTTGATAATTATCAACTATTGTGAATAGTTTTTTTTGAAACAGGCAACCATCGACTAAAACGTTCGTTTTCAAACTGTACCTCGTGGAGCAAAAATTGGATTTAGAAGAAATAATAGCTGGTTGCAAAAAGTCCGATCGTAGGGCGCAAGAGCTGTTGTTTCGTCAACTCTACGGAAAAATGTTGTCTGTATGTATGCGTTACATCAGCGACAAAGATTCGGCACAGGAAGTACTACAAGAAGGATTCATAAAGGTCTTTGATCATATTGGAGCATACGACAGTAAGGGATCATTTGAAGGTTGGGTTAGAAGAATCATGGCAAATTGTGCCATTGATGCAATTCGAAAAGTTAGAAAAGACACTTTATTGTCTGATAACGACCGCGACTTCAAATACCTCCCGGATGAGGAAGAAGATTTGGAAGAATGGGAATTAACATCGTTGAAAGCAAGTCATGCAATGGAAGCGATTGAACAATTATCCCCAGCTTACAAAACGGTTTTCAACTTGTATGTGATGGAGAATTACACGCACCGAGAAATTGCAGAAATGCTAGGAATCAGTGAAGGAACATCGAAATCCAATTTGGCAAAAGCAAAAATGAATTTGCAAAGTTATTTGAAAAAAAAATTTAATCATATAGCGTCATGAAAGACATTGAACGCCTGTTTAAAGAAGCATTGGACCAACATGAATTGCCATTTGAAAATGGTGCATGGGAAGCGATGTCAAAACGTTTGGATGGAACTCCTTCCACTCCATTCTACCGTAAATGGTGGTTTGCTGCTTCTGTTGGAACCATTTTAGTGAGCTCAGCAACTTATTTTCTTTTACAAGAGAATGCTGATCAACCTCAAAAAACACTCGCACAAACAGAAGAAACAACTTCTAGCGCTACTCATACAGCTACAAATCCAACAAACACAAACAAAAATACTTCTACTTCAATACAAAATACTGTTGAAACTACAAATAACAACACGTCTGTTTCAAATACAACAGAAAACGACCATTCTTTACAAGTAGAACAAAAAATAGAGCACAAAGAACAAAAAACGATCAAGAATAGCGATGAAGTAAACAAAACAACTACTCCATCTGATGAACCGAAACAACAAGCATCTACAACTGAGTCTTATCAAGCTTTGTCATTGAAAACGCAAGTTTGTTTGAATGAAGAGTTGCAGATCAGTAATCCGAATGATAAAGAATTGATCTTTGTTAAACACTTGAATGGAACCTTAACAGGTATTAAACCAGGAGGAAAAGTGACGGTAAACACCGATACTGAAGGAACTATTCTTGTTTCATCTGGAAAACACACCGATGAAATTCAAGTAGTAAAAGCAAATTCTAAACTGTACATCGATGTGGATTCTTATGTTATTTACGACGATGGTATCCCGACATTGAAATTCAAAGTCAGTGGAAACGATCAAGCGGTTCATTGGTCTTCAAATGTGAAAGCTTCTGAAGTTGCTGAAAACACTTATACTGTTCATCCATACATTGATAAATCGGTTAACGTCACTGTTGAAACTAAAGATCAAAATGGTTGTCCGATTGAAGAACGAACAAGCGTTAAAATTGATGAGCCATACAACTTAATGGCGCCAACAGGTTTTTATCCTTTGGATTTTGACATCCGTAAAAACCGTTTCATTCCTTACGCATTAACAAAACGTTCGGTATCGTTTGAAATGTATATCTACGACCCGAAAAATGCTGGAGTTGTTTTCAAAACACAAGATGCGAGTTTACCTTGGGACGGAATTGATGTAAGAACTGGTGAAATGGTTCCAGAGGGAACATCTTGGCCGTGGAAAGTGATTTTAAAGAACCCAAATCCGGGTGAACCAAAAGAATATTCAGGAACAATCACACGCCTCTAGCTAAACTACTACTACCAAAGTACAGAGGTATGAAGGGAAAGGAAACTTTCCCTTTTTTGTTGGAATTGTTTTAGAAATTGCTTTGCTTTTTCAGACTCAGGATACAACAATCGGTGATTTTCCATGGATCTTAATTGCATCAATTCCTCAATTACAGCTTTTGTTTCAGGATTAAAAAACCACGATTGAAACAATTCCCAAACTTCATCAACCGCCAATTCATTTGGATGAACACCGTCTTTTTCGAAATAACGGTAATCGCGCAATAAATCAATGACCACTTCATAACTTGGAAAATAAGTTACACCACATTCTTCTAGTGCTGCACACAATTGAATTAACTGTGCTTTCGAACGATTATTTCCCAACCATCCATCTCTGGAATAGCGAACAGGACTCACCGTTGACAGAATCGTTAATTGAGGATACACTTCTTTCAATTGAGTAATTAAGGGCTTCCAATAAGCAATCAATTGTTGGGCATCGGTACATTCTTTATCAAATAAAACACCTGGTTGT
>JADLGD010000181.1 GCA_020849495.1 Fluviicola sp. | reverse complement strand
TCGACCAACAAACGTTACACGATCTTGAATTTCACCAAATCAGGGAATGGTTGGTTGGCTTTGCCATTGGAGCAACAGCTCAAAAACGTTTGGAAGTTTTAACTCCTACGAATGATTTTGACCTCATTGAAACGGAGTTGATGCGAACGGAGGAATTTAAACGCATTCGTACAGAAGGTGAATCGTTTCCAGGATTGGACTTTGAGGAATTGTTGCCTGAAATAAAAATGCTTCCAATTCGGAATGCTGTTCTTCAACAAGAAGGCTTTGTTCGGATTGTCAGAGCATCTGATTTGGTCAATGCGATTCTTCATTTTTTTGATAAGCGATCGCAAGATTTTCCGCATTTGATTTCTTTATTGGACAAGGTCTATTTTACCAGAGAATTGATCGAATCGATTGAACGTGTTTTTGACCGTAAAGGACAAATCAAAGACGACGCGTCACCAGAACTGTATCAAATCAGACAACAAATCAACAAATTGCGCAACCAAATCAATCGTAATTTTGAAAAGGAAATGCGTCGCTTTTTGAAAGATGGTCTGTTGGGCGAAACCAAAGAAGCTTTTGTCAACGAGAGAAGGGTACTCACTGTTTTATCCACACACAAGCGCAAAATTGGAGGCTCTGTCGTTGGTTCTTCCAAAACAGGAAGTCTGACATTTATTGAACCCGCGATCAACATTCCACTCAACAATGAATTGGAATTGCTCTTGGATGATGAACGCAAAGAGATTTTCCGCATTTTACAAGAACTCACTCGAGAAATTGCACATCATCTTCCGTTGATTGAAGGGTATCAAGCCTTGTTGACGGAATTGGATTTCATCAATAGTAAAACAAAACTTGCACTGGAATTAAACGCCAATTTACCAGGAATCGTTAGAAATACTCGTATCGAATTGATTGATGCTTTTCATCCGATTTTGTGGAGAAGTAATAAATTAAACAGCAAGAAAACGCATCCGCAATCGATGATCATGGATGCCAATAGTCGAATGCTGGTGATTTCCGGACCCAATGCTGGAGGTAAATCCATCACGCTAAAAACAATTGGTTTGTTGCAAGTAATGTTGCAAGCAGGGTTATTGATTCCAGTTCATTCGAATAGTAAATTGTGCTTCTTCCAACAAGTATTATCCGATATTGGCGAAAATCAGGCGATTGAAAAGGAACTGAGCACCTACTCCTATCGCTTGAAACGCATGCGTTACTTCTTGAAAGTAGCGAATAAACGCACTTTGTTGCTCTTGGATGAATTTGGAACTGGTTCCGATCCTGAATTGGGCGGTGCTTTGGCAGAAGTATTTTTTGAAGAATTGTACAACAAACGTTCTTATGCGGTGATTACAACCCATTATGCCAATATCAAATTGAAAGCAGACCTACTACCGAATGCGATCAATGGCTGCATGTTGTTCAATACGGAAACCTTGGAACCCATGTACCGCTTTTCGATTGGTCAGCCTGGTAGTTCTTTTACGTTTGAAGTGGCTCAAATGAACGGTATCCCAATGGATTTGATTGACAAAGCCAAAGGAAAACTGGACGGAAACAAGGTGAAAATGGACCAATTGCTCAGTGATTTACACCGTGAGAAAATGTACCTTGAACGTTTAAACAATGAACACATTGAAGCACAGGAAACAGCAGAGCAAGCGAGATTGGAATACATTGAAAAGAAAGAACGTTTTGAAGATCGTTTAAAAAACCAGCAAAATACCTTGGAACAAAACAACGTGTATTTGAATGCAGGAAAGAAAATGAAAGCATTTATTGACCGTTACCAAACCAAAACACGTAAGAAAGACGCGAATAATCCTTTGCTAGAAGATGTCAGAAAATACTTGATGATTGAAAAATCGAAGATTGAAGAAGCTAAACGCAAAGTGGAATTGATGAAACCAGTTACACTTTCCAAAACTGCTAAGAAAAAGAAAAACATCAAACCGGAAGAAGACCCGTATCAACGTGATAAAATTGTTGTCGGTTCCACCGTGAAAATGATTGAAACCAAACAAGCAGGAACCGTTGAAGAGATCAAGGGTGCTTTGTTAACAGTGGTCTTTGGCTTTATGCGTTTGAAAGTAGAACGTGAAAAATTGATGTGGGTGAAATAGGATTTCTAAACTCCGAGTTTCAAACGAATACCAGCTGTGGTGCTGAACACATAATTCCGAACGTCTTTGGGCGGTTTACTATCGTAAAACACATTGTATTCCAAGCGTACTTCCAAGCGTTTTGAAACAGAAACTCCTAATGAATATTGACCTGATAGTCTAAAATCATTGAAGAAATCAATTTGTGGTTGATAATAAGTCACACCTGTAAAAGAAAATCCACTTTTGGTAGAAATAAACCAACTGAGGTAATTACTCCAACGCACCGCTTCATTGATTATTGCTTCTGTTTGCAATTCTTCGTATTCGTAAAAAAAGGATGTTCCAGCAAAAAAGCGGACGTTATTGGTATCGATGAATTTCCAACGCAAGCCTGTTCCTCCCAAAGCTCTTATTCTTTGATTTAATAATAAATTGTATTGGATTTGTGCATAGGATTCCCATTTCCAAGGGCCATCGTTGATC
>JADLGD010000180.1 GCA_020849495.1 Fluviicola sp. | reverse complement strand
GAGGTAATGGAAGCGATGGGATCAGTATTGACAAATAAATATGCAGAAGGTTTACCAGGAAAACGCTACTACGGTGGTTGTGAAGTCGTGGATAAAGTGGAGCAATTGGCAATTGACCGTTTGTGTAAATTGTTTGGTGCTACGTGGGCAAACGTACAACCACATTCAGGTGCGCAAGCGAATGCAGCAGTTTTCTTAGCATGTTTGCAACCAGGTGATAAAATCTTAGGCTTCGATTTGAGCCACGGAGGTCACTTAACACACGGTTCTCCAGTGAACTTCTCAGGTAAATTATACAAACCATTTTTCTATGGTGTCAACCAAGAAACGGGTCGTGTTGATTACGATATGTTGGAAGAAGTTGCTCGTAGAGAAAAACCAAAAATGATCATTTGTGGTGCTTCTGCTTATTCTCGTGATTGGGATTATGCACGTATCCGCAAAGTAGCTGATGAAATCGGTGCTTTGATTTTGGCTGATATCTCTCATCCAGCTGGTTTGATCGCTGCTGGTTTATTGAGCGATCCATTAGAGCATTGTCACATCGTTACAACGACAACACACAAAACATTGCGTGGACCTCGTGGTGGTGTCATCATGATGCGTCACAATTTCGAGAATCCGTTTGGTTTGAAATGGCAAAATGGCAACTTGAAATCAATGGGAGCTTTGTTGGATGCAGCAGTTTTCCCAGGTATTCAAGGTGGACCACTAGAACACGTGATTGCTGCTAAAGCAGTTGCTTTCGGTGAGGCTTTGTCTGATAACTACAAAACGTATATGGCTCTTGTGAAAAAGAACGCTGCTATTATGGCGGACGAATTCACGAAGTTGGGTTATAAAATCATCTCTGGTGGTACAGACAACCATAGCATGTTGATCGATTTGCGTTCGAAAGGCGTAACAGGAAAAGATGCTGAAAACAATTTAGTGTTGGCAGATATCACCGTGAATAAAAACATGGTTCCATTTGATACAGAATCTCCTTTTGTTACATCAGGAATTCGTGTTGGAACATCTGCGATCACTTCTCGCGGAGTGAAAGAAAACGAAATCCCAACCATCGTTGCATTGATCGATCGTGTATTGAGCAATATCAACGACGAAGCAACAATCCAAGCAGTCCGTGCAGAAGTAAATGCATTGATGTCTGGAAGACCGTTGTTTCAATGGTAGAATGATAATAAAAAAAAACTGTCGGGGCGAATGATTATTCGCCCCGACTTTTTTTTCTCCAATTCTTCGGATTGTCTTGAATATATTTTGAAATATTATCAAATGCAACAGTATCTCGAATAATATGTTCGTAGTAGTTTCTTTGCCAAACTTTATGAATTTCTGTATTTTGTCTCATCCATTTTGTGACTCCAATTTTATAGCCACGAATTACAGATCCAATTGTTTTTGAAGGAGATTTAAATTCTGATTTATATTCAACTGAATAATCATTTGATTTATCTATTATTTCTAAAATTCCATGAATATGATCCGGCATAATAATGAATTCATGAATTCGAATGAATGGATAGTGGTCAGGAATAGCTAACCAGCATTTATATGCTTCTCTTCCCGCTTCATTCATCTCCATCTTCCCATCTTTTATCTCTCCAAATAGCGGAGCTCTGTTTTCAGTATTCAAAGTGATGAAATAAGCTCCAGATGTTCGGTAATCGTATCCTTTTAATCGAATGCTTTGTCTGTTGTGAATCAGTGGATTGTAAGTGGTTTTTTTCATGATTGTTTACTGTTTCTTATTTAAGTTAATGAAAAAGATCTTATTGAAACAAGTCGGGGCGAATAATCATTCGCCCCGACTGTGTCTTTTTTACTATCTTCATTCTTCCAATTCTTACCACAAGCAATGGAAAAAGAAACCATTATTCACTTTTTAGCGCAAATTGGCATTTCGGTCATTGAAACTGACTTGCCAGACGATTGCTTTTTACCCGGACTTCAGCTCAAAGGCTCTTCGATTCTCATGGATCCGAAGAAAATGAAATATCCAGGTGATTTACTCCACGAAGCTGGACACATAGCTGTCACAGAATCTCACTTACGTCCGCTCATTGGTTCGGATGAAATGGATCCAGATTGGCCATCAGGTGGCGATGAAATCGTAACGATGTTGTGGTCGTTTGCTGCTTTACGTCATTTGGATTTACCTACCAATTTTGTGTTTCACCCAGAAGGCTACAAAGGACAGGCAGATTGGTTAGAGGAATGCTTTGATAATGGAACTTACATCGGATTGCCTTTGTTGGAGTGGATGGGATTGTGTAATGGTCCTGAAAAAGCAGCAAAAGAAGGGACAGAAGCCTTTCCTCACATGATAAAATGGATGCGATGAAAACACAAGGCATCATCAAGTACTTGAAATTTCCGCTGCAGTTCGATGCCACACTTATGTTCAACGAATTACAAGCAAGCATCCAGCAGCAATGGGTTCCACATTTCAATACGGGTGGCTACGAAGGCAATTGGAATGTACTCTCATTGTATGCCGTAGGAGGAAAGGCTGACACTATTTTTGTTCCATTGACAAACGATTTAGAACTAGAAGAAACCGCTGTTTTGAAGCAATGTCCCTATGTACAGGAAGTCATTGCATCGTTTCATTTTCCAAAGATTGCGGTACGCTTGATGCGTTTGGAAGTGGGAGCCGTGATCAAACCGCATCGAGATCATGAATTAGGCTATGAAGACGGACAATTTCGCTTACACATTCCCATCGTGACGAATCCTGGAGTGCATTTCATCTTAGATGGAGAAGAATTAACGATGCGAGCTGGTGAATGTTGGTACACGAATGTGAATTACGAGCACTCAGTAGTGAACGAAGGTGCCGAAGACCGCATCCATTTGGTAATTGACGGTGTGCGCAACGAATGGTCAGATCAACTCTTCTTTGCAGAAGCAGATCCCGCACAATTTGTTGCACCAAAAGCAGTGATGGATCCAGCAACCATTCAACGGGTCATTGAAGAATTGAAACGACAGGATAATACAGATAACAATGCATTGATTGCTGAGCTGGAAAAACAATTATTAGAATAAAATAAAAAGGATCTCTTAAAAACTGGGATTCAAAAAAAATGAGGCCTCCATAAATAAAATGAGGGGACTTAAAATAAAATGAGGGGACTTAAAAAAAAATGAGGGGACGCGATGCATCGCGTCCCCTCATTGATATTACTTATTAAATATCCCTCATTGATATATTTACTCATTTAAGCCCCCCTTTTAAGGTCACTTTTATCAGAGCATCATTTCTATCAATATTTCACCACCTTGTGTGTTTCAACTTGTTGATTGCTGTAAACCAAGATCATGAATTGTGTTCCTTCTAAAGCAGTTAAATCCAATGTTGTTTGTAGTGTTTGAGGACTTGTTTCCATTACTACTTTTCCTAAAAGATCAATTACTTGAATGTGCTCAATTGCGAATTGAGAAGTTTGAATGCTCAACAAACCTGTTGTAGGATTTGGTGAAACAACTGAAAGATTCATTTCAGCTTCTGCAATTGCTGTGAAATCAACTAACATACAATCCGACATTTCACTACACCCTGTATTAGTATCTGCAACAATTACTGCGTAGTTTCCTGTTGTTGTTGGAGTGTAAGTTGTACCGTTTTCACCTGCGATGTTTTGGTTCAAATCACAGTTGTACCACTGTAATGTTCCAAGTGGATTCGCTGGTGTACTCAAAACAGCTCCGTTTATCTGAATTGGTGCGTTGATTGGTGTAGTCGTTACATCGATTGTATCGGTATCTGTACATCCATTAACATCAGTTCCTGTTACTACATAAGTTGTTGTTCCAGCCAATGCTGTAAAAGGGATGTCGTTTGTAATACCATTGTTCCAAATATAAGTATCTGCACCTGTACCGCCCAAAGCAATCATTTCTGCTGTACATGCTGTAAAGTCTGATCCTGCTTGAACGATTGGCAATGCATTCACATACACATTGACCGTATCTGAACCAACACATCCGTTGACATCTGTTCCAACAACCACAAATTGCTGATCTACTAATGGTATAAAAGGTACGTTGTCTGTAATACTATTGTCCCATAGATAGGTATCTGCTCCTTGACCAGCCAAAGTGATTTCTTCGCCATCACAAGCTTGGATATCATTTCCTGCATCAACTACTGGAAGCGCATTCACATTGACATCTACCGTAGCGATATTTGTACAACCAATCGAATCAGTTCCTGTAACAGTGTAAGTAGTGGTTCCTGAAATGGTTGGAACAAATGCAACGCTATCCGTTACACCATTGTCCCAATTATACGATACCGCTCCAAGACCATTCAATAAGATCGTGTCACCTAAACAAATAGTTTGATTACTTCCAGCATTTACTGGAGGAACAGAAGTGGAAATGTTGATCGTATCATACATTGTAGGACAACCAGAAACTGTTGCTTCAACAGCCAAGCTCAAAGGACCGTTAACTGTTTGGAAGATGCTTTGTGTTGTTTCGCTGGTACTCCATAAAACAGATGAGCTCATATTTGGCAAAGAATAGTGAATGGCTCCGTTCCAAACGCGTGGTTGGTATACCGCACCCGTACCTGCTGTGAATGGGTAATCCATTCCTCCACCTTGAAGAAAAGAAATGTTCGCATCCGATGAAAACACACTTCCAACAGCGGTACCGTTTGAATAATTCAAACTAACTGAAGTATTCGAAGAGGTAACGTAAAACGAATAAGTTTGACCTGCAGGAATGTCAACAGTTGTTGCCAATGGCACATTTACTAAACCACCTGGAGCGCTAATAGGAACACTTGTTACAAGTGTCCAACCAGCTGAACTACCTGAGAAACCTACCCATGTTCCCACTCTGTAATACACTTCAATGGTTGTGTTCCCCATTGGAGATACATCAAATGAAGTAATGGTAACGGCGTTGGTAGCAACAATGTCGAACATGTTTCCTCTGTGGTTATTACCAGAAGCAGTTGTCGTATTTAAAGTGGAAGATGGACCTAGAATTTGAGCTGTATAAGTTGGTTCATCACCTTCACAAACAATCGTATCACCTTGGATGTTAACCGTACATTGTGCTTGTACGAATGAATTAAGAGCAACAGAAGTACTCATTAATAATAGTAGTAAAATTTTATTCATAGAGTTAATTTTAAGTCGGCAAAAGTAATCATTTGTTAGATACACATTTACCAATTGTTTTGTAATAGAAATTGTTTTCTTGTAACAAACATAGAAATCGAATCCATCGCTATTGATCGGTTTTGACACAAGCGCTCCGATTTTTGTCATGAAAATGGGAAATAGGTGGTATGGATAGTATCTCGCTCCCTCAATACTCATCCTCTCCCTCTCCCTCACACTCGCTTTCCCTCTCTACTCACTATCAAACTCACACTGAATCTCACATTCATCCAATCGTCACTCTCATTTACCTCGCGTTCACTTGCTTTTATCCAACAGACGGGGCGCGATTAATCGCGCCCTGACTGTTTTATCCTTCTCACCGTCAAATTTTAGTCTTCAATTGTTAAAATTTTGTCTTCGTTTGTGGCATTTACTTACCGTTCACTCAACGACACGCTTATTTCGCTCTAAAACACTCGGCCTAAAGCATTTGAAATGTTAAAACGCTGCTTTTTGGCACAATTATTAAATCGATTTAGTAAATCCATAAAATGTTTCAGTCATGAACAAAAAAACAAAACAACGAATGGCAATGTACCGCAGCGTACGTTCCTTCTTAGCTCAAAACAGTGCCGAATGGCAAAACCTTCCAGAGTTGGTAACAATGGTCAGCGATTTCAACAACCTTTTAGCAGAACACGAAGCTGCTTTGGTGAAGCAAGGAATCTCTACCAAACCGCTCACAGACGACAAAAATGCACGTTTGGAGGTCATCAAAAAACAAATCCTTGAAGGGCAAACGGCTTTGTACCTCTACGCGAAACGCAACAACTTGTACGAATTGCGTGAACGCAACAAATCGACCTTGTCGAAGTTGAATGATGGGGGAGTGCTCGCTTTAAGTTTGGTAGGTGAACAAGTGCGCCTCGATCTGGAAGCCTACGGAACCAACTTGGACAGCTTTGGTCTGGATGCCGTAAAACGCAGCGCACTCTTGCAAGTCCTTGGTGAATTGAGTGAACTAGCAACGCGCATCCGAGCAGCAATTAACACTAGAAAACAAAGTACGCAAAGCATCCTTTTCACTGAACGCCGCATCAACGAGCTCTTGAAAGACGAACTAGATCGCTACATTTTGCTCCTTGCTAACAGCTCAGCAGTATTCGTCAACGGTTACCGCAACGCACGCATGCTCATCAACTACGCAGGAAGCAGCCCGAAAGCGCCCGAACCAGACGACGGCCAAGCCGCTTAACGAAAGAGACACCAGCAGAAATGTTGGTGTTTTTTTTGATGGGTGGAAGGTTATTCCTAAAACAAGGATTAGGACATTATTCTTCTAGGTTTTGAATTGTATTTGAAAGTTCGCTAAAATTAGTGGTAAATGGGATTGCGCTATTTCTACCGTGTTTGTAACTAGGTAATTGCTCTAAGTTGAACGTGATGTTTTTATATTCTTTTTCAATATTTTCATCAATAGTAGCGATCAAATACATTTCTTGAGAGGGTTCACTTGGATAGTTTAGCGATTCCAACTTTTCTTTGGAAAACACCTCAAATTTATTTTGTTTTATTTTGAATAACTTTGACGTTAATACTTCATCTTTCATGTGCAATAAGAGATATGAAGCTTTAATAACATCAGATGTTATTTTTAACGAGCCACGATTGGAATTCATTCGGAAATTATAAATTCCATTTTCCAGAATCCAATCAAAATGTTCTTTTGATTTACAATATCCTACAATTATTGAAGTTTGATCTGGAAAAAAGCCTCTTAACGCACCTGTATTCTGGGGCATAGAGAAATTAGAAACATCATTATCTACTGGTTTTTCTTTATGAATATCAAATGTTCGATAAGCCAGTTTTTCTCTTTGTGAAGTCCGGTCAGCAAAATGTTTAATAATATCAGAGATAAATGTTCTTAATTCCTCAGTCCCATCGTTTATTTTAGATGGACGAACTGTAAATGCACCTAATCCAGGAATGATTTCATGAAAGCCATATTCTTTTTTCGATTTATCTCCAGGATATAAAATGTAGGCTCCACCTGTTCTTCGTATTGCATCTTTGTATGCGTGCATTTTCCAAATGTCAACATTTTTGTATCTCGTTTTCTTTTCCCTTTGTGGTTCAGAATCTTCCGAATTCACAGTTTCAAAGAAATGTTCTACTTTGTATTTTGCATCAAAGTGAATATGAACGATTAACTCTTCAATTTCTGCTTGTGTTTCTGTTATTCCGTCAGGCCAAATTGAAAGTGTATAATCCGGGTTTAAATTGATCGTCCAACTTCCGGAATCTGGATATGCTGTTTTCTTAAATTCTCTATTATAACAGAATTTCATTTGCATACGTCTTCCTTTGGAAACAAAGGATCCGCTCAATGCTGTTTCGTTACCTTCTTTAAGCTGTAGGCTTAACTTATCATTTGATGCAACAATTAATTTCGAAAGTTCATTTTTCTCAATACTAAAATGCTCTTGAAATAGATTCAAAAGCTTAAAAAATAGCCAGTATTCATATAATTTAGCAATATTCTTTTTACCTGCATCATAAACATCATCGCCACCACTCCAAATCAGTTTTGCTGCTAAGTCAAATTGTAACCAACGCTTTAGAACTTCTCTATAACCAGCCTTTCGTTGAAGCACAGGACTATTTAGATGCAATCCGTTGATAGGGCTTATTTCCTTGAAGAAATTACGGGACAAATATCCTTCTAGCTTTTGGGTAATTATTTTTGCCTCAGTAGCTTGTTGATTATAATTTGCTTTTTGAAATGCATTGAAACAATCATTGGTAAACTGAGAAAAAACAAGCAGTACGTGTTTTATAAATTGATTTTCATTGGTGTCAATTGATTCAACTTTTTTGGATGTACTAATTTTTGCAGGTAAGGATTCTAAATGTATTGTTCGTGAGAGCTCATCATTGATCCGAATACGATTGCTTCTTGAAACCAATTGCTGAACAACAGATCTATTTATTCTCTTAATTGAAGTTGATGTAATTTCTTCATTGATAGAATTCCATTTTACTGTTGGATTTTTTTCAATTTGAAAAATCGCATTTTCGAAATCCTCATTGTTAACGAGAGATTGAATAAAACTGAAACGTTGGTAAAGCGTTATGAAATTTTGATCATAATCAAAAGTAACGCTTTGTTGAACTGGTGAGTTGAT
>JADLGD010000179.1 GCA_020849495.1 Fluviicola sp. | reverse complement strand
GTAACTAAAAGGAAAAGAGATTTAAAAGGACTCAAATAACCAAACAATCCGAATACATGCGAATTCAATGTAATTGCATGAGGATAATATTTTCTTTTTAGAATGGGCATTTATATCAATTCAATGAAACGATTATTCAACAACTTCAACAATCAACACACATACATCATCTACTTGTTCGATGGTTGATTTCCATTTTGAAAAAGCTTCTTTCATGTAGTTCATTTGTTCATTAATTGAATAAGTTGAACTTACCAAGAGTAAATTCATCATGTTTGCTCGTTTCATTTTCTTTTTGATCTCTCCGCCAGTTTGATCGGCATATCCATCCGAGAACAAGACCAAGCGATCGTGTTTCAATAAGGTGATTTCATTTTCAAAAAAAGCTTCTTTGGAAAGTGTTTTACCAATCGGTCTTCGTGCCCCAGGTAAACTCACAATCTGGAAATCATCGTTTTCAATTTTAACCTCAAAAGACGAATCAAAAGCAGCTTGTTTTTTAGAACGAATAACTAAGGCATTGTGGTTTGCTCCTGTAAATTGGAGCGCATTATTCGAATGATTGAAAATACACAAACTCAAATCCATCCCGTCATTGATGGTGTTTCCTCCTCTGTGTAAACTACTTAAAACATGTTCGTTAAACGATTCCACCATTGTTGAAGCGCGTTCGTGTTGTTCTTCTCTGACCACTTTATCCAAAGCGTTCATTCCAATAAGGGAAACCATCGCACCTGGCACACCATGTCCTGTACAATCACCTACACCGAAAATGGATAGTTGGTGTTTTTCGTACGAGAAATAAAAATCACCACTAACAATGTCTTTAGGAGCGAAAAACAATTCAAATTTCAACTCATCATTGACACGTTGAGTGATTTTTGGTAAAGATGCTTGTTGGATGTATGTGGCGTAGTTGATACTATCAATGATTTCTTTGTTCTTAACAGATAATTCATCCATTGCACTTTTCAAAGCATCATGAGAAGCTTGAATTTCTTCATTTTTGTCATTCAATAGTTCGTTTGTTTTTCGGCGCATTCTATTCGAACGCAACACAAAGAACAATCCGATCACTAAGAAAATTACTGCTAAACCAGCCAATAAAAAATAGTTTCGAGTCTTCGCAGCATCTTCTTGTAATTTACTGTTGCGAATCATTCTGAGCTCATTCTCAGTTTGCAGTTGTGCAATTTGAGTTTCTTTTTTCTCTGTTTCGTAGCGTGTTTCTAAATCGGATAATGCATTGGCTTGTTCGATCAAATTCATCGTGTCTTTCAATCGAATGTGCAATTTCAAATAACGATAAGCATTTTGAAAATCTTGTTTACCAGCATAGGCGTTAGAAATTCCTTCATATCCCGAAACCATTGAAAGCGAATCGCCCAACTTCTTTTTCAAATCATTTGAAAGTAATTGATATTGAATGGCTTTGTCAAATTGTTTCAAATCCGTGTAGGTCATCCCTAAATTGTGGTAGTTGAAAGAAATCCACAATTGATTATCAGCCTTTTTATTGATTTCGAGCGCTTTTAAGAAATAGTTGACAGCCTCTTTGTGTTTTTTTAATCGTCTATAAGCATTACCTAAGTTGTTGTAATTTCCAGCAATTAGGCGATTGTTCTCTAATTTTTGAGCCAGTTCTAAACTGCGGTTGTAATAAATAATGGATGCTTTTGTTTTTCCTTGATCCTTTAAGGCATTTCCAAGACTGATACACGCATTTGCAATTCCCAATTCATCGTTTTCTGCTTCATGAATTTTCAGAGAAACGCGTAAATGGTTTTCGGCAATTTTATGATTTTCTAATTTCAAATAAGCTAAACCAATCAAACGCTGAACTTTAACTTCTTCATTCTTCAGTTTAGCAGCTTGAGTCAGTTTCAAAGCTTTGTAAAAATACTTGATGGCATCTTCAAACTGAGAAGAATCCATGGATTGATTCCCTTTGAAAACATGTAAACGATGTGCACTTTTTAGTTTGTCGTGTGATTTGGATTGTAGTAAAAGTGAACAAATGGAATCCGCTTGTACATCCAACGACAAGGAATCATAGATGTAAAACGACCAATTTTGAATAGCTAATTGTTGTTGTTTGTGCTGGCTGATTTCTTTTTTGACAAAGACTTCTATTTTTTTTGAACAAGCATCTCCATCACATTTTCCAAACCTTTTTGTGAGCATAGGATTAGGGTCCTGAGCCAATACAAATTGAAATGGGAATAGCAAAATGAATAAATAGACCAGTCGAAGCATAGCGCGCCTAAGTTACAAAAAAGCCTTGCTTTTGCAAGTTTAATGAGTGGTATTTAGCGGTAAGAGCAGTTATTTAAAATGATTTTAAACGACTATATTTTGTTTTTTTTTGAAAATTATTTGGATTTCTCTTTTTCTTTCAGCAATCTTTGCACTGTCATTCTGAACGTAGAAGACATTAATTTATACAGAAGAGGCGAGAGACGGACTCATAGACCCTCTGGCAACCAACTTTAAGTCCCGATGTACAATCGGGGTTGGAAAACCGGTGCCAATTTCCGATCTCAACAATGGTGTTGAGAAAATATAAAACTAATGACGATGAAAAAAGAAAAACAGATTTTGACACCCTTTGAGTTTTACAACTCACACCCACAACAATTTTCAATGATGCACTGCTGTTGCTGCTAATACTTTAGCTCCAACTTCTCTTGCATTCTTTTTTAAATTTTAAAATCATTGAAAATGTCTTATCGTACAACATATTTGCCTCAAGAAGCAACACTGCAACTGGATTTCGACCTCGAATTAGAATCAGGTGCGATTCTACCTTCTCCGATATTGGCTTACCAAACGTGGGGGAAATTGAATGAGGATCAATCCAATGTTGTTTGGGTTTGTCACGCACTTACGGGCAATCACCGTGTTCATGAATGGTGGGATGGTCTGTTTGGAACTGATAAATGCTTCGATCCCGCTGATTACTTCATTGTTTCAGTAAATGTATTGGCGAGCGCTTATGGTTCAACAGGACCGCTTTCTTTCAAAAATTGTGGCGAACGTTTTTTTACTTCTTATCCTTTGGTTTCTATTCGAGATATGGTGAAAGGATTAGAATATGTGCGTTTGTTTTTAGGCATTCAGAAGATTCACACCTTGATTGGAGCGTCAGTCGGAGGACAACAGGTACTGGAGTGGTCCATTCAACAACCAGAATTATTTGAACGCATCATTCCAATTGCAACGAATGTAAAACATTCACCTTTTGGAATCGCCTTCAATGAAGCACAACGTTTGGCCATAGAAGCAGATCCTACTTTTTTTCAACACGATTACAATGGCGGTAGAGCAGGTTTGATAGCAGCTAGAGCAATTGGTATGTTGAGTTACAGAACCTATGAAGGGTATCAATTGACTCAAGCTGAATCAACCGAAGATAAAAGTGATGCGTTTAAAGCTGCTTCTTATCAGCGCTATCAAGGAGAGAAATTAGCGAATCGTTTCAATGCTTACAGTTATTGGTATTTGACAAAAGCAATGGATGGACACAACATTGCAAGAGGAAGAGAACAGGCTTCAAAAGTATTGAGTCAAATTCAAATTCCAGCTTTAGTGGTCGGCATTGATTCAGATGCTTTATTCCCAATAGAAGAACAACAATTTATTGCAGAACATCTACCGAATGCACAACTAGCAACACTTTCGTCTGCTTTTGGTCATGATGGTTTTTTAGTTGAATTTGATGCACTAACTAAGCACATTCAACAATTTTTATCAGCTCCTTTTTTCAATAACAAGGCTACCAAACAAGTAGCAAATAGCAATTAACATGAAAAAACAATTAACAATAGGATTATTTGGTTTCGGATGTGTAGGAACCGGTTTGTATGAAGTATTGAATAAAACAGCTTTGCTACAAGCGAAAATCAAACACATTGTCATCAAAGACGCGACTAAGAAACGTAGTATTGATGCTGCTTACTTTAGTAACGATGCAGATCGTATTTTAAACGATGAAGAAATCAACGTTGTAGTAGAATTGATCTCAGATTCAGAAGCTGCTTATACGATTGTAAAACGTGCATTGTCATCTGGTAAACACGTTGTTTCAGCAAACAAAAAACTGATTGCTCATCATTTAG
This sequence comes from Fluviicola sp., assembly GCA_020849495.1. Taxonomy (GTDB): domain Bacteria; phylum Bacteroidota; class Bacteroidia; order Flavobacteriales_D; family Crocinitomicaceae; genus Fluviicola. The sequence continues at coordinate 1,504 of JADLGD010000179.1, read as the reverse complement.
AAGAATTAGTCTCTTTGGCAAAAGCAAACAATGTTTCTTTCTTGTATGAAGCATCAGTTGGTGGATCAATTCCTATCATTCGTAATCTTGAGGAATACTACAACAACGATTCCTTGTCAACTATCAACGGGATTGTCAATGGAACAACAAATTACATTCTCACTAAAACAGGTGAGGGCTTGTCATTTGATACGGCACTTTCAACTGCTCAAGAATTAGGTTTTGCGGAAGCTGATCCAACTTCAGATGTAGATGGTTTTGATGCGAAATACAAATTAGTCTTATTACTGAAACACGCTTTCGGCTATACAGCGAATCAAGCTGATGTTTGGAATTATGGTATCCGACAATTGAAAACCTGGGATGCGACTTATGCACGAGAAAAAAGTTTGAAAATCAAATTATTGGCTTTTGGAACTCGAATTAATGACCAAATAATCGGTTTTGTAGCACCTCATTTTATTCCTGCAACGCATTTCGCTTACAATGTAGAAAATGAATTCAATGCGGTAGTTGTAGAAGCTTTGTTCTCCGATCGTCAATTGTTTTTAGGTAAAGGTGCTGGAAGTTATCCTACGGCTAGTGCTGTGCTTTCTGACATCTCTGCTTTGCAATTTGATTATGCTTACGAATACAGAAAAACCAACGAAGAAGAACAGTTGCACTTAACAACTGACTTTAAATTGAAAGTGTATGTGAGTGCAACTTCAAAAGAAGCTTTGGAAACGGTTCCTTTCGCTGAAACACTTGAAGTATATCACGGAGCTACTCATCATTTTATAATTGGATGGATTGCATTTAAAGATGTGCTTCAAAAAGATTGGAACAATGAGTCGGATTTGTTTTTGGCGGTATTACCAGATGGTGTAAAGTTGAATACAGAAGAAGCAATATTAGCAACGAATCAAGAAGTGGTTTTTGCTTAACGAATTAAAAAGGAAAACAATGAAATTAGAACTGCATTTAGACGAAACGCCATTTGTATTACAAGTAAAAAATGAAGATGGGTTGATTTTAAAAATGGACGCTGCAGCATCGATTGGTGGAAAAGGAACAGGTTTTCGCCCGATGGAAGTATTGGCATCAAGTTTAGCAGGTTGTATGTCAATCGATGTTTTAGCCATTCTTCGTAAACAACGTTTGGATGTAACGGAATTCACGGTTTCAATCAATGCTACAAGAAAAGAGGCAGTTCCAGCTACATTTGAAACAATCGAGCTTGTTTTTTCGGTCAATCAATCGGTTCCATTGGAGAAATTATCACATGCTGTGCATTTGAGCCACGATAAATACTGTTCGGTCTCCGCTTCTTTGCATCCTTCAATTCAAATCACTACAACTTGTCAACACGTTTAATCATGAGTACTTATAGAAACGAAACATTAGCAATCCGTTTGCAAACCGAACGTTCGCAACAACGCGAACACAGTGTTCCATTGTATTTAACATCGAGTTTTACGTTTGAAGATGCAGAACACATGCGTGCTGCCTTTACCGATGAAGT
>JADLGD010000178.1 GCA_020849495.1 Fluviicola sp. | reverse complement strand
GATGGTGTCTTCCTGTTTCTAAGGAAACTTCCAACAAGGTGTATTTGTCGGATTCGGTCAACACGCGGTAACGCAAACGCGCTTCTTTGGTGTTGCTTTTCGCTTGATCAAAAGCGTAGGTTTTATTTTGCTTTTCGTTTCTGCTCAAATGATGAATCAAATAATCAGAAGCTTTAGCGGGGCGTTTTTCTACGATGGCCCAATAGATTTTCTCGGGATGTTTCTCTGCAAACAAGCGGTTCATGCGTTCCAAAGCCTTACTGGTTCTAGCAAAAGCGATGACACCACTTACTGGTCGGTCCAAACGGTGGATCAAACCACAAAACACATTGCCCGGTTTTTCGAATTTAATCCGAATGTATTCGCGTACTTTTTCCACCAAAGGTTGATCGCCAGAACTGTCGCCTTGTACGTTTTCACCTGCGTGTTTATTGATAACCACCAAGTGATTATCCTCATACAACACAACTTCTGGCAGTATCGACTCCACGGATTAGTATTGTTCGTTTTGATTCGGGAAATCACCACTTTTCACATCGGTGATGTATTGCTGAAATGCGCCCATCATTTGTTCGTACAAGTTGGCATACTTGCGCAAGAAACGCGGACTGAATTCGTTGTTGATTCCCAACATGTCGTGTACCACCAAAACCTGACCGTCAACGCCATTTCCTGCTCCAATACCAATGATTGGAATCGAAACGTGTTTGGCAACTTTTTCAGCTAAAGACGCTGGAATTTTCTCCAAAACGATGGCAAAACAACCTGCTTCTTCCAACAATTTGGCATCTTCAATCAAACGCTGTGCTTCTGCATCTTCTTTTGCACGCACCACGTAAGTTCCAAATTTATAAATCGATTGTGGTGTTAAACCCAAATGTCCCATTACTGGAATACCAGCTGTCAGAATGCGTTTGATGGATTCTAAAATTTCACTTCCTCCTTCCAACTTCACGGCATGTCCTCCTGATTCTTTCATGATGCGAATGGCATTCGACAAGGCTTCTTTTGAATTTCCTTGATACGAACCAAAAGGCATATCGACCACCACCAAAGCGCGCTCCACCGCTCTCACTACCGAAGAAGCATGGTAAATCATTTGATCCAAAGTAATGGGAAGCGTCGTTTCGTGACCAGCCATCACATTGGAAGCCGAATCACCTACTAAAATAACATCAATTCCTGCGTTGTCGATAATACGAGCCATGGAAAAATCATAGCCGGTCAACATGGAGATTTTTTCTCCTGAATTTTTCATCTCTTGCAAAACGTGCGTTGTCACGCGTTTCACATTTTTATGCACTGACATGTCAATCTAATATTCTGCTGCTCGCAAAAGCGCACAACAAATGAGAAGGCAAAGGTATAACATTCAAGATGAAACAGGCGAAAAAACGCGTGAAAAAAGGCGATTTATTTAGGCAAACCAAATATCGTTTATCAATTCTTTCCCCGCAGTTTCATTGACGCGTTGAATGATGATCGCTTTTCCGTGTTGCAACTCATCGCGCATCACCGAAGAATTGAGCGTAATGTAAAGGATTTTGTTCTTGATTTTCAAGGAAATCGTGCGCTGCGCTACAGCTGTTCCCATCATTTCTCCCCAGCGATTCAAGACATCCAATTCGGTCATTTTATCGTCCAAATGATAAGCACGCATCAATTTATCCACGATGTCTTTCATGGGTGCAGCGTTTCCTTGACGTTTGTTTTCGTTCCACTCTTTGCTCATACTACCTCTTCGTCAAATAAAATGATGTGTGGCTCCACGCCGATTGCTTTAAATATTCCTGAAACCCGAATTTCGTCGGTATCGGTCACCAATACTTGTCCGAAGGTGTTTTTAGAAACCAAAGACATCAATTGCGCCACTCTAAAATTGTCCAATTTATCAAAAATATCGTCCAACAAAAGAATGGGAACCAAGTTCAAACGCTCTTTCAACCAATCGAATTGCGCCAAACGCAAGGCAATTAGAAAGCTTTTTTGCTGTCCTTGAGATCCGTATTTTTTGATCGGTTGTTCGTTGATTAAAAACTGTACATCGTCGCGGTGAACGCCCATCGTTGTGTATTGTACACGCGCATCTTTCGGATAAGCTTGTGTCAACAATTCAGAGAAATCTGTTTCACTGAGCGCCGATTCATAGCTCATGGACACTTGTTCTTGCTGACTAGAAATCCATTGATAATAGCGCTGAAACAAAGGAATGAACGCTTCGATGAAGGCACTGCGCTTTTCGTGAATCGCTTTTCCGTAACGCACCAATTGATCGTCCCAAATTTCGAGCGGTTCTCTGGAGAAAAAGCCGTTTTCGTATTGTTGTTTCAACAAGGCATTGCGCTGTTCGATCACTTTGTTGTAGCGTTGTAAATCTTCCAAAAACGGGCGGTCGAATTGTGCAATGATGCCATCCATCCATTTTCTGCGCACTTCACTTCCTTCGGAAATCAAATCGGCATCGTAAGGCGAAATCATCACCACTGGAAATTGACCAATGTGATCGGCCAAACGATCGTATTCCTTTTTGTTTTTCTTGAAGACTTTCTTCGCTCCCACTTTCACGCCACAATACAATGTGAACGGTTGTTCATTCTTTACCCAATCGCCTTGAATGACGAAAAATTGTTGGTCGAAACGCACATTTTGTCGGTCGATGGGATTCAAATACGAGCGACACATGCTCAAGTAATGTACCGCGTCTAAGACATTGGTTTTCCCTGCACCATTTCGGCCAACGATGCAATTCACCCCGTTTACCAAGTGAAACTCGGCATCGTTGTGATTTCTGAAATTGACCAAAGAAAGGGACTCAATGTACATGAAACAAAATTACAATAGAATTTACTGTTTTAACTCCACAAAGGAAAATCATTATGAACAACTTTTAGTTTGGCAGATTAATTGTAATTTCGAGAGTAAATCAGAAATCATGAAAAGTATCTTATTCCTTGCTGTCATTGTTCTTAGTCTAGGAGCATGCAAAAATCCGAAAAACGCAACAACTGAAAACACGGTGTTGAGTATCAAGCACGGAACCAGTTTTGGACATTGCAGAGGTTACTGCACCAAAGAAAAAATCTACACGCCCACTTCTTGTGAATCCATAGAACTCAGCAGAGACTCTGAAAGAGAACCCGCTCGCAATAGCTTAAGTAATTTTACCCAAGCCGAATTCAATGCTTTGGTGGCGACCATTGATTTTGAGAAATGGAATGCTTTGGAAGAACGCATCGGTTGCCCTGATTGTGCAGATGGCGGTGCCGAATACATTGAAATCACCACAACCAATGGCACCAAACGCGTGACTTTTGAATACGGCGCGAACGTAGAACCCATTCAAGCATTGATTAACAAATTGCGCAATCACAAAGAAACATTGGAGAAAAGCAAATTGGAAAAAAGTAACATGGACGTGGATAAATAAATCCGCGATTGAACCAATTAAAGACTCGGATGTAGAACTGCAAAATCCGAGTCTTATGAAAAAGCTAATTCTTCCCCTTTTATTGCTTGCTTGTGCAAGTAGCAACGCTCAAGTGATCAACCCTACTCCTCCCAAATCGAGTAAGAAAGTACAGATTGCTATTTTGTTTGACACCTCCAATTCCATGGACGGATTGATTGAACAAGCGAAAACCACCATTTGGCAAATTGTGAATGCCGCTTCCAAACTGACCATCAACAACGAAGTTCCCACTTTGGAAATTGCTTTGTACGATTACGGCAATCAAGGCATCAACAACCCGAACTACATTCGTAAACAAGTGGACCTCATCAGCGATTTGGATTCCATTTCTGAGAAATTATTTGGCTTATCGACCAATGGTGGCGACGAATATTGCGCTGCGGTGATCCAAAGTGCCATGAACGAATTGAAATGGAGCAGCGACCCGAGCGACTTGCATTTGATTTACATTGCTGGAAACGAGCCTTTCAACCAAGGATCATTGGATTACAAAACGGTTTTGAAAAACGCAGCCAATGCCAATTTGATTGTGAACACGATCTACTGCGGACCTTACGACCAGGGTGTGAGAGAATTTTGGTACGACGGCGCAACCTTGGCACAAGGCAACTACTTCAACATCGATTCGAACCAAGATGCCTTTCATGTGGACACGCCTTACGACAAAGAAATTGGTCAGTACAACGATTCCTTGAACACCACTTACATGGGTTACGGATCTGCGGGTGTGTACCGTGCGGAAAAGCAAAAGAAAGAAGACATGAATGCTGGAAGTAAAGGAGCGTTCAACGTCTCAGAACGTGCTGTTTCCAAATCACAAACCAACTACAAAAATTCTGAGTGGGACATGGTAGATGCAGTTGAAGAAGGCAAAATTGAATTGGATTCATTGAAAGACAACGAATTGCCAGCAGAATTGAAAGGCAAAAGCAAGGAAGAGCAGCAAAAGATCTTGGACGAGAAAACGGCAAAACGCAAAGATTACCAAGAAAAAATCAATGATTTAGCGAAGAAACGTTCGGATTTCATAGCCGAAGAAAAGAAAAAACGTGCTGAAGAAGCAGGCAAAGAAGATTTGGGCAGTTCGATCATCAAAACGATGAACACGAGTGCCGAGAAAAAAGGATACAAGGTAAAACAATAATTGACCCGTTTACCGCTAAAAAGCGCAGTGTTTGGAGAGGCACTGCGCTTTTTTTATTGTGGAAAAGTCGTTTGTAACTTGTCTTTTGATTGTTGAAGGAAAATCCTATTTTTATGGGACGCTTAACTGGTTCACTGAAAGTTGCACAAAACATACAAACGCGTGTTGTCTATGTATACTTTTTTGATGAAAAGGTAAGCATATAAGTAAGTTGAACTAAACCGATTCTATCAAATCGGTAATTCATGAAGTTCTATTTTAAAGGATTAAAATCTTTTAAAATAAAAACATGAAAAGAGAAGAGTCGGAAGACGTTAAAAAGCTCCGT
>JADLGD010000177.1 GCA_020849495.1 Fluviicola sp. | reverse complement strand
TTTTTGGTAATAATCCCAAGATGTTTCCAATTGCTCCAATTGTTCATACGCTTCTCCTAAATAGCAAAAGGTCAACGCATCATCGCCATCCAATTCCACACAATGCAAGAACGATTGAATCGACGCATCGTATTGATCCAAAGTCAGCTGTGCATTTCCTAAATTGAAATAAGCTGGAGAAAAACGGTCATTGATCGCAATACAATACTCGTAAGCTGTTACGGCATCCGCCCAATTTTCTGCTTTTGAATAAGTATTTCCTAAATTGTACCAAGCTGTAAACGAATACGGATTCTCGTCCAAGAAATTGGTGTATGATTTTATTGCTTGTTTGTAATTGCCTAATTGATCAAAACAAAAAGCCAATTCATACAACGCTCCTTCGTTTTGTGGATTCACACGCATGGCTTCTTCCAAGACTTGAATGGCGCCTTTGAAATCGCGCAATTGCTCCAATTCATTGGCTAAATCCAAATAAATCTCGTCGCGATCTTCTTTATCTGCCAAATTCAAGGCTTCTCTAAAAAACTTCACTGCTCGTTTAGAATCACGTAGCTGACTGAAAATGGCCGCTTTTGTCAAGACCAATTCCATCGAAGATTGCTCGATCGATTCTGCATGTTCCAAAACCATCAAGGCCTCTTTCAAACGTCCTAAACCAGACATTGCTTGCGCTTTGCGCACTTGAAACAAGGCGTGAAATGGATATTGCTGAAAACCAACATCCGCCGCAGCTTCAGCTTTGGTGTAATTCCCGTTTATTAAGTAATGATCAATGATTGCTTCTAATCGATCGCTGTCGTAAAACCCGATGGCATTGGCTGCCAATTGAGATTCGAAGCGGACTAAATCCTCATTTAAATGATTCTCACTTGCTTCGTCTTCCCAATCAAACATATCTTGCGAATTTGTAAGATTAAAGGTAGTGATTATTCACGCCATTCCATCATCAGAGACAAAAGTTTATGAACAAGTTATCACAATATGACTTATAAACAATAGATATACAATCTTACTTTAATTGCTTTATTTTTCTTGTAGAGACATTCAATTCAAAATACGCTGTATCTACTTTTCTAAAAACACGATTCCAATTTCTTTTAAAGTGGAAATGCTGCTCATTGTAGTACAACTCAAATTGTTTTGGCGACCATTGCCTGCGATAGAACATTCGTTGAAAAAACGATCTATTTGAAGGACATCGATAAAAAGCATCCACTATCAAGGTTATTTTTCCATCCACATCTGTGGTCAAGGTATCGATTTCGGAATTGATTTTTAATAACACTTGTGTGTTTGGTAAAGCGACACCAGCATCATTTACTACTGTTACTCGACATTTATAGCCCATACCATATGCTTCAGTAGCATGTAATTCAGCGGCGTAAAACAACAGCAAAAACAATACAAAAAGTTGCTTCTTCATTCGTTATATTCAATCATTTAAGGCATTGGAGGTAAACAAGGATTACAACCAAAATACAAAACAATTTCACGTTCTAAAACTTTATTTGCCTTCACCGTAAATTGTGCAAACTCTGATTTCAACCACACTTCGCAAGATGGATCGAACGGAACTGTACTCGATGGACTGACTTTCTTGGTCATGTAAACAGTGTAAGTTCCATCAGTTAACACTTCCTGAAAAACGCCTTTTGCGTTCGTTTTAACTGTGAAACGCTCCCCTTTTTTGTTTTTCAATAACAAGTATGTATTCGCTAAGGGGTATTGTTTTTCGTATTCTTTTAAAATCTCATCCGAAGGATAAGCTCCTCCACAATAAGAAGTTACGAAATCAACTTGAACAGTTGTCAATTCCTCTTGCTCCTTTGTAGTGTCAGCAACAAGCGAATGATTCAAGTCCTTTGATGTGTCCATTTTTTTGGATGTCTCATTTGACTTTTCATCGGATTTTTTATTTTCTGTTGCTTGCTTTTCATTCTTAGAAGCAGGCTTTGTTTTACTCGAATCTGCAGCATTACAAGCCAAAAACAACATTGGAAGCAATAAACAACTATACAAACTTATTCTCATAATTTACTTTTCTAACGCTTGATACACATTGCTTCTCCATTCGTTCAACCCTAACTATTCCACCATCAATTTATGGGTAATGGTTTGTCCGTTAAAGGTTATTTCCAGAAAATAAATTCCTGCATGTGCTTGATCAATAATTAAAACATCTGATTCGAATGAAAAAGTCGCTTCTTGATACAAAGCATTGTAGAGATGCATTTCTTCAATAGCACCATTCGCAGGTAGTTTCACTAAAAAAGTTCCGTTTGAAGGATTTGGATAGATGGAGATTTCAATTTTTGTTTGATCTTCTACACTTGCAAATCCAGGAAATTGGTAGGAAGAAGTGCCAATTCCATAATAATCCGGCAGTACATGGATCATTCCAGTTGAATCTATCGTGACATTGTAAGTTGTGTCAGTACCAACAACATCGGCAATGTGTTGACCAGCATACCAAATTCTCAATTCTCCATCAGCTTCTAATAAAGGACAAGGAGCCAATAAATTGGACAAATATTCTCCTGCAGTCCATGGAAAATCTTGCATGTGATGAATCGGAAGCGAATCGTGGTACCAAATTCCGGAAGCCCCATCCGTTTTGAATTGATGCAAAGCTACTTGCGTCCACTGACCATTGATTGTTTGTGCCACATCCGTAAACACATAAATGGAATCATTGATTGCTAATGCAGAAGGTGTTGACAAACCCCAATAATCATTCGAAAGCGGGTACACATCGGTAGGTAAACTAAATGCCAAGGTAGGAGCACTAAAATTAACTCCATCTGCTGATTTCAACCATCCAATTCCTTGAACGGGATTGCCATTGAAAATTCCTGCAGCTGTAAAAAACACATGAATACTATCTCGATAAACGACTGCTCCTGGTTCTCCTACAATTTCACTATAAAAGTTATTTCCTCCATCGGATTCTAAAACAGGCTGAGCATCCATCGTCCACAAAAGTCCATCGGTAGATGTTGCGTGAGCAATGACATAAGTCGCGGCATCATTTCCTGGGGGATAACACGTCAAATACATGTGATAGGTTCCATCTTTCACAATCACAGAGGGAGTTTCTGTTCCACCATCGTAATACGTTCCGTCCAAAGGTTCCAAAACCGGAGTTGATGGTGATAAAGTCCAATTGATGCCGTCATTAGAAACCTGACGGTACACTTTCACTTCATTTGAATCTGACAAGATGATTCCAACTGCGGCCGTAGTGTACATGACGTACTGATTTCCCACTTTGATAACTGAAGGATCGTTCCAAGCTGCATCTGCAAAACCATCTCCGTATTTTAAAATAGGATTATTGGGGTAAGCGGTAAATTCAGGAAAAAAATCAGGATTGAACTGAGCATTGATTGCTGTGCTCATGCCTATAAAACTGATGATTGTAATAATTAATTTCATGCTCCAATGATTATTGATTGACAACTATTCGTTACCTTAACTACCTGTTCCAATGAAATACATTTATCAAAAAACGTATCTAAGAATCAAAACAGATGATTAAAGGTATCAAATAAAAAGGAAAAGAAAAATCACCTTTTTTTCAGTTCAAACAAGGAACATTTAGGAGAATAATAAAGTTGTTTGTAATCAATTTTCAGAATTGAATCAATATCCGTTTGAAGCGGATTCAGAGAATCAGTGTAATTTCCCATGTAGAACACATATTCGATTGGGACAGTTGTATGACCTGAAGGATTTTTCCAATCTAATTTAGGAAATCGATCCAATTTTGATGTACCTAAAAGCGGTGTCGGTATTTTCGATTTATTCCAAGTTAAAGGAAAATAACTTTGATCACATTCATAATTTTCCAACAGTAGCAATGGCTTATTTAAACCTAAATAATTTGAAAAATGCCCAAAAACCCAATTATTTGTTTGGTTTATAGGAAGTACGATTGCTTTTTCTTGAATTAGTTCACTCACTTTCTCATATTCTACAGCAAAAGGATTCAAAACATTTACTGAATCACGAAATAACTGAACCCTTTTATATTGAACGAATAGCATGAGAAATACGATTGGTAGAGCAATCCATTTTGGCATTTTTTGAGCGGCAATCCAAATAACAATAAAAAGAAAAAACAACAAAGCAATTCGAGGCGATACATAACCTGCATCTGCGTTAGAATCAGGTAATACAAAATATAACAACAACATGATTGCCGCTAAAATCAGCCAACAATCGGATAATTTAAAACGATTAAGTAACACGTTTGAAATTGTATTTTTAGAAGTCGGATATTTTTGTTTTGAAATGAAACGAAAGATCAATCCTACAATAGCTAAAGCAGCAAGTCCAAGGGCAATTCTTTTTGTTTGAATGGATTCAATTTCTACATTTAAAGTTATCAAGGATCTCATTTGCGACAATCCATCAAT
>JADLGD010000176.1 GCA_020849495.1 Fluviicola sp. | reverse complement strand
ATTAAATCCATCGTCTCACGTTTGAGTAATAATGAGAATATCTTGATTCATTTGTCCTTTTCAAAAATTCTTCTTCTAGTCTTACCTGAACTTGAACTACAATATAAATGGCAATAAGAAGTGCAAACGATAATGCATTCGGTAGCACAAGGAACAATCCTAAAATATTCACAAGTATTCCCAAAAAAATAGGATTACGTGAAAGGGAGAATAGTCCAGATGTAATCAAATCTGTTCTATTCGTTTCGTCAATTCCTATTCTCCATGAAACGCCCATGTGAATCTGAGCAATGATAATCCAGAGTAAAGCAAGATGAATAATAACGAATCCAAAAATTGAGACCGCAGTAATTTCCAAATAAGAAATAGGGACAAAATATAAATATGCTTTTTCAGAAAAGGAAAAAATAAAAACCATTATTACCAATAGGAAAGTACATAATTTCATCATAAATCCTGAATAGTCATGTGCAGTGTCTTTGCTGGAAAAAGTTACTGGATTAATTCCGGTTTTCCGATAAGTTCTCACACTTGGAAGAATAAAGACGATGCAGATAAAGAAAATCACATAGATAGGATAGTAATATTTGATTATTTGTTCACTCATGATTTTTTATTTTAAGAAATTCCGGTTTCTACTTCTTGTTCTTGAAAGTTTCAAAACCGGAATTTCATCCATTACATTTAATTTTTTTAGGCAATACTTAATGCACATGTTCGTCACGTTCGTGGTGTGTTAAATCATGATTGTGTCCATCATCTAAGTGGTTATGATTTTCACCTTCGTAATGTTGATGACCAGACTCTCTTTCGTGATCACGATCTCCTTTTTGATGTTCAGTTTCTTCCTGATCGGAATTCCCCCAACTTGGCATTCCAACAGTTGATACTCCTGTCATTGTCAAAACGATGCTTGATTTTTTCAGTTGAAATGTTTTTAGATTTATAAATTGAATTAATGTGAATGGCCCTCACCTTTGTTATTCATTTTGGCCAGAATAAAAAATGCACCACTAACTACAACTTTGCTGTCAGCAGGAATTTCTTTCAGAAGAGTGATTTCGCTGTAACCGACATCTGTTGTTCCTTTTCGAACAGGAATTTTTTCAAATACAATACCACTTTCTTCATGTTCATCTGCACTTTTTTCGTCGTGCGTGTGACCATTTGAATCATGAGCGTGTTCAACTTCTGTTTCACCATGATCGTGGTGTTCTTCTTCACCATGTGCATCCGTAACAATAAAAATATAATCTTGGCCTTCGTGACTGACAATCGCATCAGTTGGCACTGCGTCAACGGTTACATCATTAAGACTGACTAAAGCTGTGATATTCATTCCATCAATCAATCCTTGTTTGTCTCCTTTTACGTTGGCATGTACAGCAATTGTTTTGGTATTGGGCTCAAAGGTATTGCTGATGGCATATACCTCTGCATCGTATTCGTTGCCTGGATTATTGGTTAATGTAAAATGAATTGTCTGCCCAACTTTAAGCTTCGGTAAATCTCTTTCGTAAACATATAAGTCAAGATGAAGTTGATTGTTGTCTACAATATCCGCTACTGGTTTATTCTCATCAACATAACTTCCGATGTTAACGTAGATGTTGCTGATTATCCCGTCAATTGGACTCCTGACGTTGATTACTGATTGAAAATTTTCACTTGTAAGTTTGGAAGTGTTAATTCCTAGCATTTCCAACTGCTTTTTCAGACTTGCTTTTTGCGCCTTCAGTCCATTCAATTCACTTTCGGCTTCTTGCAGTTTTTTTAATGAAGTAGCGTTACCGTCATGAAGTTCTTTTTGACGATTGTATTCGATTTCTGCCAACGTCAGCCTAGCTGAAATGGTTAAAAAATCTTCCTGCAACACAATGAAATCAGGATTAGTAAGTGTAGCTACAACTTGACCTTTTTTTACAGAATTTCCTTGTTGGATTAGCAGTGAGTTTACCACACCCCCGTATATTGATGTGACGCTGGCTTGATTATTATTAGGTACCCGCAAAAGTCCGTTAAGTTTTAATGTTGCGGTTAATTGCTTCTTTTCAATCGTTCCATATTGGATTCCAATTGATTCTATTTGCTCATTGGATAATGTAGCAGTGTTTTCATTTGTGTGTTCTTCATGATGTTCACCTTCTTCTTCACTGCTTTCTGGTTGATTACCTGCGCAGGAAAACATCAAAAGATATGTTGTTAACACTGCTATTGCGATTATATATTTACTCATAATTTTATTTTTTTTGATTTTGAATCAATGAATGATTGGTTCATTTTTCCAAATACTATTGGTTAATTAAGAAATTAATATTTATAACCGACTGGTTAAGTTGGTTTATGGTTTGTAAATAACCCAATTGCATATCCGATGCAGTTTGAAGAGCAGCCAGATATTCTATGTATCCGATGTCGCCACTAGTGAAACTTAGTGTCGCCGTATTGATAATGGACTCAGCATTTGGCATTGCAATCGTGATGTAATATTGGTAATGTGCGAGATATTGATTGTATTGCTGAAACGCATTTTGCAGTTGAGTTTGTAAGTACAGTTTTTCACTTGCAGCTTCTTTTTGTATGGCCTGATATGTGTAATCCATCGATTTGATTTCTTCCGAATTACTGAAAAAAGTCAGCGGAATAGAAATACCAACATAGAACCCGTCGAAACGATCAGACGGTCCGTACGATACATCTGCTCCATTAACCGTTTGTACTCCAATCAAAGACTGATTAAAATATCCAACCGTAAAGTCTGGCAGAGTAGAGGCAATTTCCACTTTTTTGTTTTGTTCAGCGATCACAGCTTGTTGATAAAATAACTGAATGGAAGGATTGTTGGCAATCAGTGCAGTGTCAAGCAACAGATTTAAAGTGATGGGGAGATATACTTCTTCTGAATTCAAAAAAAATCGGTCGGTAGTATTCATCAAAGCTTGAAGTGAGACATAACCAAAATTTATCTCCCTTTCAACTTGTTGCAACATTAGCATGATCTGACCTTTTTTGCTGTCGGCAGTAGTTTTTTCAAGTGAACTAGTTTCTCCGGTTGAATTGCGCAACTCCGCGGCGCGGACCAAATCGAGATACAAACTATCCTGTGTCTTCAAGTTTTGCCTGAGGTGGTCGCGATATTTTATTTGATAAATCGAATAGTGAACCTGCGCCCT
>JADLGD010000175.1 GCA_020849495.1 Fluviicola sp. | reverse complement strand
TTGCGTTTCTTTTTTTCGGGATCTTCGTATTCTTCTTCGTAATATTCGGAGTCTTCGTAAGGTTCCATTTCCATGTTTTCCCAATCATTGATGTAGGGTTTCTCCATAGAAAAGATCAGCTCTGCGGATTTTGTTTTCAGCTCAACGGTATCGATTACCGTGATTTCAATCGATTTAGGTGTTTGAGCGTTCAACTGTAAGGACATTAACGCGAATAGGCAAATAAATAAAGACTTCATAAAAAATGGCTTATAGCTGTAAAAATAAACATCCATTGGAAAGTAGCACCATGGATGTAGAAAATGAATGGATCTACTGTTTACTCTATTTCCCCATTGAGATTAAAAAAACGAATTCAATTTGAGCGTTATTCAATACAATTCTATTCGTGTTCTTCTGTTTTGTTAGCTATGCCAATTTTTTCAAGCAATTTCAATGCTGGCTTGAGTAAATTTGACTGCTTCGTTGGCACAATTTCACCAAGTAAATATCCCCAAGGTTTCAGAGATTCAATGTGATCAAAAATGACTTTTATGATTGCTGTAACCGGAATAGAAAGAAACATTCCTGGTATGCCCCAGATAGCGCCACCGATGATTACGACAATAATGGAAACAAAAGCATTCAGTTGAACACGGGCTGCAACCACTCTTGGAATAATGAAATTATTATCAACGAATTGAATCACTGAATACATCAACAAAACATAGAGCATGTGAATGGGTGTTTTTGTTACCAAAGCAATGACCATGAAAATAGCAACACCAATTATGCCGCCTAGGTAGGGAATTAAGTTGAGCACTGCTCCAAGCACACCAAGCAGAATTGCGTATTCAATTCCAAGGATAAATAAACCTGTGGCATTCAATATGGACACGATGATCAATTCAAAAAACAACCCAATCAAATAACTTTGAATGATCTTTTTGGAAGACAGTAAAACTTGTTCAACCGTAGCGTGAAAGCGTGTTTTGAAAAGGCGTCGAATGAATTCAATAAACAAGGGCTTGTAGTAAAGAATCATGCATAAATAGACGGGCATAAGGAAAGTAGACGCAGCAAAATGCCCTAGCATGGATAAATTTTTACCGAATGCAAAATTATCAAGTTGCTTACTTTGATTCGTTAAAATCCATTTGTTGATTTCTGATTCATGAATGTGGGTTTTACTTGAAATCCATTGAAGGAATTGAGTGCTCATCTCATTCAATTTCACTTTTATTCCAGGTAGTGACTCACTGAAATTGATCCCTTGAGCGATCAACAAAAACAAGATGGCACCAATGATGACAAATGCCAACAAAACAACCAGTGCAATGGCTAACATTTTTGGTGTTTTGTGTTTGATTAAAAAGTTGACAATTGGATTTAGTAATATTGCTAAAATGGTTGCGTAAACTATTGGAATCAGTATGCTTTGTGCAATAAATAGAAATTGGATTAAAATAGCAAGTCCAATAAAGATGAAAGCTATTTTAGCATAAAATGGATGTTTTGTGATTGTTTTTGCTATCATTTTTCACTTGATTTTTTAGTTAAAAAAGACAGCTTTTTGGCAACTCAATTTAACCAGACGAATTGGCTTTGCAAGCAGTAAAATAGTTTTACTTACTAAATTCTTCTTCCTTGAATGATTCTTAAAATGATCGCGATGATTGCAATCACTAAGAGTATGTGGATAATTCCACCTGAATTGTAAACGAGAAATCCGAGGGCCCAAAATATGACCAAAATGACTGCAATTACATAAAGTAAATTATTCATGTTTCCGAATTGTTTTGTGAGTTTGAAGTGTCAGCAGGAGGTGAATTTTGTTTGTCGATACCTGTAGTATCAGGATTCACTTCTTTATCCGGTTTATCGAATCTACCGCTGTGTTCTTGTTGACCTTTTTTAATGGTTGTGTGATCAGCAGCAGTATCCGTTCCAGTTTTGTCTGAATCAACATCTGGACTTATTTTTCCAGTGTTGTTTTTTGGAGAAGGTTTTAGGCCAAATTGTTGAGGTTTCTTTGCCATAAGGGATGGTTTTAATTCCGTGGATATCACGTTTCTCTTATCAACAAAGATGATGGATCCTAACCTAAAATGTATTACAGAAAAAAAACAAATTCTTATATAATTTTTTGTTTTTGCAAAAAAAAAACACCCATCGGATTGGATCGCGATGGATGTTTATAATGAATGGATAGATGAACAGTTGTTATTCCGTTTTTCCTTTGAATGTTGCATAAATTGCCATTGCATGACCGTGACCTAAATCAAATGATTCTTTGAGCCAATTGGTGATTTCAGTTGCTTTAACCGATTTTACCAATTCCCCATTTTGTAAAAATCCTTTTTCTTCCGCCAAGCGTTTAAAATCATCGGGTGTTTTCCCTGTTTTTGTTAGGATATTGTCTAGGTATGCTTGAAATGACATTCTTATGTAGATTTTGTTTAAAGTAATTGAACCCTTCTTTCTTTTGTAATGATTTTTGGACAAAAATACATTCCAAAAGGGTTTGAAGTGTATGTTTTAACACTGGATATAATCCAGCGTTAAAACATTCTACTCCTTTGGAGTAGCAAGAAGTATTTATATTTTTTTTGCAATTAATTTGTGGTAATAAATATAGGAAACAGCTAAAATTCCAATAGCAATCAATGGAATAAAAGTTTCTCCATTGATACCGTCAACAGCACCATGACTGATCATTGCAAAAATAAAATCAAAGGTAAAACCGGCATAAGCCCATTCTTTCAAGCGCTTTGGCATTGGTGGAATGATTAAGACCAATACTCCCAGAATTTTAAAAATAACCAAGGCGTTTCCAAAATATTCGGGATAACCCAAATGTCTGATTCCTTCTTTTGCCATTTCTGTTTGAGAAGTAAGTGCGGTCATCACACCTTCAAACAATGCGATCAAAGAGGTAGCAGTCCAAAACAGTATTTTTTCTTTTTTCATGTTTTAATTTTAATGCTCAACGAATTTAATAGGAATTTGCTTCAAAATACTGATCCAAGTTTTGCAGCGCCATGGTAAATCCTTCTTTGAAGCCCATTTCTATGATGGTTTCTAAATCTGATAATTCTTTGAATTGTGCTACAATCGTAACCATGGTTGTTTCTCCCTTTTCGTTGAAGGTATTGGTCCAAACTGTTCTCGGCAAAGCTTCGTTGAAGCTTCCATTTTCATCACAAAACGCATCTAAACCAGAAAAAGAGCGCAAAGGATCTATGGTTTGGTAATCATTTCTTCCCCAATGACATTCGTTTTGTTCTTTGTTTGCCGTGTTGTACATTTCATACAACCAAAAGCCTCCTTCTCTGAAATCCATGGATTTGGTTCTCGTTTGATAAGGTTTAGGAGCCCACCATAAATCCAAAATTTCAGGATTGGTCCATGCTTCCCACACCATTGGAAGCTTGGCGTTGAATTCACGGTTTATGGTTACGGTGTTGTTTTCTTTGTTGATGATAAAATCAAATTGTAATGCATTTTTCATTTTTGCTCGTTTTTCATTGTTTTTAATACCTCATCCAACTGACTAAAGCGTGTTTCCCAGATTGCACGGAATTGCTCCAGCCAGTGATCGATTTCTTTCATTTTTTCTACTTTGAGTTGGTAGTAAATTTCCCTTCCACGGTTTTCTTGTTGTACCAATTCACATTCTGTTAAAATGCGCAGGTGTTTGGATACAGCCTGACGTGTGGTATCAAACTGCTCCGCTAAAGCGTTGGGTGTCATGGCTTGTAGAGCGATCAAACCAATGATTGCTCTTCGGGTTGGATCTGCGATTGCTTGAAATACATCTCTTCTCATGCGGTAAATTTTAATTTAAGAAACCATTCGGTTGCAAATATAAACGCAACTTTTCGGTTGCGCAAGTTTTTTAGAGAAATTTTTAGAAAGGTGGAGTGTATTAACTATAACTCACATTTTGAAGACACATATGTGTTTTCGTTATTGAACTACTCATCAATCATTTCTTAGTTTTCCCATATTTCACCAAGAAAATGTCTGAATCGCCTGCATTGGTGAGGGTGAATTGATTTATTTTGAGTGCTTTTTCGTCAAATGAACCCGTGAGAAAGATGTTGCCTTTTTGGTCGGTTGTAATGCCTCTTCCAGCATTTCTACCCGAGCCACCGTAATCGACTCCCCACAGTTCGTTGCCGTTTTGGTCGTATTTCATGAGGAAAATGTCTTCAGAACCAGCAACGGGTTGGAGTGTTTTTCCAGCGAAAGTGAAGCTGCTCCAATTGGAACCTGTGCACAAAGCATTTCCATTGGCATCGATGTAAAACTCACGGGTGGTAGTTGCTGGACCTTCTTCATTGTTTCCTCCTGCAGATTTGATCCAAAGGAGGTTTCCATTTGCGTCGTATTTGGCAATGAATGAATTGATCAAACCATTGTTGGTCAGTTGGCCTTTATCGGTCTGTACTGTTTTACTGAAAAACATGCCTGCGAGGTAAACATTTCCAAAAGGATCCGATTCACAAGAAGCAATTTCGCCGCCTTCGCCACCAATATTTTTCGCCCACAAAACGTTCCATCAGGAGCATATTTAGCTACAAAAGCATCGCCATTTTCTGGGGTCGTTGAATGAAGTTCCAATCCCTCAAATGAGATTGTTGAAACAAAGAAACCGCCAACAAACACGTTGCCGTTCGGGTCAGTTCCTACGCCTTGCGCTTGACCTTTTCCTTTTGGTGATTTTGCCCAAAGTAAGTCGCCATCCGTTGAGTATTTAGCGATGTAAATTCCATCTGCTTCACTGGTCAAGTGAATGTTGTTTCCAAAATCCATGTCTTTTTCCATCATTCCGGAAAGCACCACGTTGTTGTCTTTGTCGAGTGTGATGGTACTGTAATCACCATTTCCGCCATTTCCACCAGCACTTTTCGCCCACAGACATTTTCCCTTTGGAGAGAATTTGGCCACATACATATCCGAACCTTTTTCGCCTTTTTTGGTGGGGGTGACAGTTCCAAACGAGATGGTCTTGCTTTCAAACCAACCAACCACATAAATATTTCCTTTTTTGTCGGTCACACAACTGGTCGCATGGTCATCGCCTTTTTCGCCTGCTGTAACAGCCCACAATGCTTTTCCGTTTCGATCCAATTTGAGGATGAATATATCTGCCACATCGGGATTGTCGGCTTTGTTTTTCGTCAAAGTAATTTGATCAACGGTGATACTAGGACTTTGAAAACGTCCCACCAAAATGATGTTTCCTTTGGGATCAGTTTCAACGCTGTTGGTACGTTCATTTCCAATACCGCCAATTGCTTTTGTCCATTCCACGGGTGGTGTTTGTGCAAATGTGAATGCTATAAAGCATGAGGATATGAAAGTCAACAGACAGCTATTCATGGTATTGGAGTTTTAAAAGCCTCCACAAATTAGCACAAATTATTTTTCTTCTTATAATGAAATGAGCAAATGTTTATTTATGAAAAGAAAAACAGGCATATCATTCAATATGATACGCCTTCAACACCCTTACTCGATCATTACAAGTGGATTCAAGTTGATTGAAAAATATTGTGTTCGACATGATTAAGCCGATACTTGGAACGTAGTAGTTGTGTGCAATATAAACATCCGTACCACATCCAGAAAAAGGTTGTTGATTCAATTTTCTGCAATGAATTTGATAATCTACGGGATTAAAATTTCCAGCAGGAACCGATATTGTTGTTCCATTGGTTGGAAACATAATGCGATCTATTGTGTAAACATTCGATTCAACGTACGAAAAGAGGGTGTCATAGTTGTTCAGAGTGGTGTATTGAATTTCACTGTTTTGATTAATGACATAACCTGAGGAATCACGGTGATACCATCTAGTTGGATTGTATCCATAATTGGTTCCTTCATAAGTGATAAACGTATTTCCGCCAATTAGTGTGTCGCCTACAATACGAATCGTATCAGTAATGCCCATGGGAGTGATCACCCCATTCACATCTCGGTCGTTACATTCATAAATCCAATAACTACCAACTGTAGTTGGAATGGATGTATTAGCAGTTGGGGTGCTTGGTGCTTTTTCTTTTTTACATGAAAGCAAAAAAAGAGCACAGATGATAAATGGTAAGATTTTCATAAATTGAATTTATTTGAATGACTAACGCCACTTTTTTTGAATTATTGCTATTTTGATGACTTGAGGTCATCTTCCCACCATCTTATTAAACCAAAGTCGGTTAATAAGCGACAGATTTTTCCTTTACTGTCATAGCCTATGTAAGTCGCATAGCAACCATCTCCATAACCAGTTGAAAATACAGCTAGATTGTGATTCCCAAAATCATGTATATATCCAGTGTAATTGTATTTTTCCATTTTATTTATAATGACATTTTCCCAAGTATTTTCTTGAAATTTATCATATAATTTGTTTGAATTTGCATCAATAAAAATTCCCGTGCCAGCATCTACACTGTAGCAATAAATAGAAGAATCAATTAGATCAATTGGTTTTTGACCTGGCAATAATGCAAATTCCCATTTTACTACGGGGTTCTCTGAAAACACGATCCTACTAAAAGCAACACGATAATCAGATTTATTGTTTGCCATTGCTAATTGTACAGGAAAATTTCCGATGGGAAATTTATTTTCAAAGGCAATTGCATTAAACATTAAAATTGGATCACATGCGATTATTTTCCCACTATTAATTTTAATCTTTCCTAACTCAAGTTGAGTAAATATAAAATTGTTGGTGTCTTGATGCACTTCTGTTTGGTCATTAAATGCGGTTTCAAATATTTGGGGAAAAGTTGGAATGGAATCTTTGGGTAAAATTCTTGTTGTTGATGAATCAGACGGCTGAATTTTGTTTATAGAATGAACTGAAAAAGCAAAAACAGTAGAAAATAAAAATGTAAATATCATATTCGTTTTAGTTCTTTGATGTTTCATTAATTGTATAGGGTATTTCGTTTTAACTTACCAATTTGCTAATTCTTTAAATGATCGATTATCATTTCCATCTAGTTGTTTTATGAAGACTTCATCCAATTCTGAGTGTACATTGTTCCAAATCCCTTTTTCATCCTGTTGTGATAAGCTTAGTGTTAATCCATTTTTAAATTGAAAGCCAAAACGCTCAGGGTCTATCCAATGAGGTTTTTCAAAACATCTAAAAACAGCTAATTGAAACGGATGGGTTTCTATGAGTTGTTTTTTAGATAAAAGAGTATTGTTTTTATCAAAAAATTCAACCCAAATTAAAAGTTTGTCTTGCTTTAGTTCTAATTGAATTCGCGCCATTGTATCTCCCGATTTGTTGCTTGTCATTTTAGAACAATATTGAAATTCGAGATCATGTTTTAAAGCATTTTCTTTTGCTTCAAGAATCGCTTGTTCATTCCAAGAAAGTTCCTCAGAAACATTTAATAAACAGGATGTAATTAAATCCAATAACAAGATTTTTTGAGCTTCTTTTTTTACAGCGTTGAACCCCTCATTAGAATAATATTTCCAAACCGATTTTATATTTCCTTTCAGAAAGGTTCTTTCTTTCTCTATTTGGTCAACTATATGTATGTTAAACCGTTGTCTAGTTGAAGCAACTCCTTTTAAATAACTTGAAAAGGTCCAAATTACTTCGTTTTGAATATCTCTTGAAGCTTCAAAATCATAAATAGTAATGAAAGGCGCGAACTTTAGCATTATTAAAAATAAGGATATTTAACTAATGATTCAGCCTTACTTTTTAAGTATTATTTTTAGAATTTTACTTAAGTCTTCTTCAAATAATTCAGTCCCTTTTGTGCTTAAATGATCATCATCAAAATACAATGCTTCATTTTTGTAGGTGATTTTAACTTCTCCATTTAAATAAAGCTTTTTGAAAACATCGAATAATACAACATTATTGTATTTGTTCGAAATCTGTTTTAAGTAATTATTACTTTTCAAAATATGATTTTGATTGATAACCATAGTGTTAAATCCATTTTTAGGTTCAATATTAAGGAATGAGAAAAATTGGTTAGCGTTATTATCTCCCAAAATGGTTAAACATGGGGGTTGATTTAGTACTAACATTTTTATATTTCTTTGATTTAAGTATTGGATTAATTCTTCAAAATCAGCTTTGTTTTTTGGGGTTAAATTTTCCCAACGACAGGAAATGATTAAAACTTTGATCTTCCAATCATTAATATTATTTACTAGTGCTTGTGCATAATCGATTCTTTGCTGTTTATTGAAATAATTATTTTCTTCTTGATTTTCTATTGATTTAATATTAAAGAAAGGCTTTGTTGCGTTTGTCGTGAAAGCAGAACTAGAAACTTCAAGGTCTTTTGAGACTTTAAATATTGATTTAACCCAAGCAGCACCATGAGAATCTCCCAGAATTAGTATTTCTGGTTTCTTGTTGTGTGATTTTTGAGTTATCCCTTCATTTTTATAGGCATCCTGATCTTTAGTAGGTCTTTTTATTACGATTGTATTAAAAAACCTTGGATTATCCTTTTCTATTATATCTTGAGTTGGGTTTACATCATATCGTAAACCATAAATTGTTTGCTGATTGAATTTGGAAGGATAATGAATGTTAAATAAGCTGGAAGTGTAAAATGAATAAAGCATAAAACAAATACCAATTCCAACAATAATTAATTTAGGAGTCTTTGCATTATTTCTGAAACGTGTTTCTATTAGTTTGTTTGAAAAATAGGAAAGTACGTAAGTAATTAACAATAGGAAAGCATAAATGTACAATTTGTCAATGTGTATAAACTTGTATGACAATTGTTTGTAAATGACAAATACAGGCCAATGCCAAAGGTATAAAGCATAGGAAAGTTTACCAAAATGAACAAAAATCTTTGTAGATAAGATTTGACCTAAAAGATCTTTTCCTGAACTGAAATAAATAATAAGTGCTGTTCCAACTACAGGAAGAATAGCCAAATAACTTAGACCTGTTTTTGCAAAGAAAAAGCTAACTATTATCAAAGAAAAACCAAATATTGAGAATACATTGCTTCTAATTAAATGGCTATTTTGAGTTGTTATACAAGCGATCACACCTCCAAGAGAAAGTTCCCACATTCTAAATGGCAACATGTAAAATGCAAGTTGTGAATTTACGTTTGAGTAGTACAAAAACAACCCTAAGCTTATTAAAGTTACAAGGATGAGTGTATTTAGAAAGTTTTTAAAAATTTTATGAATAATAAAAAGAAAGAAGGGGTAAATAAGATAAAATTGTTCTTCTATAGCAAGTGACCAAGTATGTAAGAAAAGTGAGTTTTCGGCAGTTGGCCCCCAATAATCTCCAAAATTAAAGTAAGCATGAAAATTAAAATAAGAAAAAATAGCTGGAAAAACATCTCTAAGACTTTCACTAAAAGTTGGTTTAAAAAGAAAAAAAGATGAAAAAACGATTGTGCAAATTATGACAACTAAAAGTAATGGTATTAATCGTTTAACTCTTTTAATCCAGAAATTCAACATGCTAAAGTTGCCTTTCAAGATACTTTTAGTCAAAATACCTGTAATTAAGTAACCTGAAATAACAAAGAAAACATCGACACCATAATAGCCACCGATTAAAATATTTGAATTTAAATGAAAAAGAATAACAGCAATTACTGCAACTGTTCTTAATCCATCAATTTCGGGTCTATAAAATGTCATTTACTACTATAATTGAAACATAGTTGTCATTTATAAAACAACTAGTTAGTTTGTTTTTAATTTTTTTAGATTGATATACCGTTCAAATTTAGTTTTTTACTAACAGTTTTGCAAAGACCATAGAATCGTAATTTATTCCACTATTTGTGCAATTCGTTTCAGTAAAATGCAAAATAAAAACGAACGGTTGTGGTTTTTCATAGGTTGGATATTTCACCAAAGGTAAAGTTTAGTTTTCTAAAAAAACACCCCTCACTTCTGCGCATAAAATCGATACGACAAGCGGAAACACAAAATGACGCGTTTCAGAAAGGAAGGGCTGTTGTCGGCATGATAAAAATCGTAATTATTGAAAACGCGTTTGAAATGAAGGAGGTTCTGACGCAAGAACTTAAAATAAGCAGGGAAATGTGACTTTCTTGTGAGCGTTTTGTTCAAGACCGAAAAATAGTTCACGGTTTTATCCGATTCACTGATTTGCGAAAAAGCCAAGGCATTGGAGGAAACATAATGGTAGTAGTTCATCCGCATGACGGTGGAAGTGCTGTCTGAGTGCTGTCTAAAATAAACCAAGGATTCATCGAAGTATTTAATTTTTCCTTGTTCTAAAAGCAGCAAGGTGAGCACGTAATCAAAGTACAAATGCTTTTTATCTTTCAACATTGCCATGCGTTCCTTGATCCAAGTAAGAGAATCGGTTCGCATCAAAATGGTATGACCAGCAACAATGTTTCGCAAGGCCAATTCAATGGCGGTGGAGTAGTACGTTTTTATTTTGTCGGCGTCTCTTTTGGTTTCGTAGGATGTATGCGCATTAACCTCATCGTACAACAAATACGAATTGGAGAAACTCATCAAAACTGCTTCATCCTCCTGCATTAGGTCGGCTAGTTGCTTTTCGATTTTGTCCTTCACCCAACTATCGTCTTGATCCGAAAAAAAGAGATAGTCGGCTGTCACGAAATCCAAACCATGGAGGAAATTGTTGAAATAGCCTAGATTTTTTTCATTCTGATGCAATTCAATTCGGGAATCAAGCAGCATCATTTTTTGGATAATGGAGACTGTTCGATCTTGGGAAATGTCATCAACAATGATCAAGCGAAAATCGGTATGTGTTTGGTTTAAAATGGATTGTATTTGTTGCTCAATATACTTTTCTCCATTATACGTACACATTAAAATATCAACGGTCATGCACTTGCTTTTATACCAACCTGTTGAGTTGATATCAATTTCTTTCCGACAAAAATACGGAGGATAAATGAGTTGTATTGAGGGAAATTGGTTTGATTTGGATGAAAAAGAGTGATGGAATTACGTTTTCATGAAGCATTTTCAAAAATGTACGGCAAATAAACGTACAAAAACTTTTTTAGTACGGAAAATGTACGTACAATTGCATTGTCAAAGAGGATGAAAAACATGGCAGTGAGTACAACAATTAATGGTAAAACGAGGCTTGAAGCCAGATTATCAGCAGAAGAAAAAGCATATTTTGAAAGAGCCGCTGCTTTAGGTGGTTTTAGAAGTCTAACAGAATTTGTTTTGCGTTCTGCAAAACAGCATGCTGAGGAAATTGTTAAGCAGCATGAAATGGTCATCGCATCAAAGAAAGATAGTGAGGTTTTTTTTAATGCAATTTTAAATGCAGAACCACCAAATGATAAATTAGTTGCAGCAGCAAAAAAATTCAAAAAAGCTAAATAGTTTACTCAAGCGTATGGAATTACTAACCGTGAGCTTGCAATCTTATCACTTTCGAGATGAATTTGAAAGCGGACAAATAGTATTGGACGATTATCTAAAGAAACAAGCAAATCAAGACATCAAGAAGCGTGTATCAGCTTGTTTTGTATTGACTCATCAAGAACAGTCGCTAGAAAAAGTCAAAGGTTATTATACACTTTCAAGCACCAGTATCCCTAGAGAGTTGATACCATCAGAATTAGAAAAAAAGTTTCCGAAGTCTTATCAAACAATTCCAGCAACATTACTTGGACGATTAGCAAGAGATAAAACTGTAATTGGAACAGGACAAGGAGAGAAATTACTCATTGATGCTTTATATAGAAGTCATCTTGCTGCAAAGGAAGTAGGCTCGTTTGCAGTAGTAGTTGACCCGATTGATGAAAAAGCAGAATCGTTTTATTTAGATTATGGCTTTAAAAAACTCCCAGACAGCGGTAAACTTTTTCTAGCAATGAAAACCATCGATCAATTGTTTGGTTAAGGAAAAAAGGAAGTGGAAAGTGAAAGACAATTACAATTCTAAGAAAGTAGCTTTATCAATTCACATTGTTCGAGCACCGTACAGATTGAAAAGATACAAAATAGGGACACAAGTACTGTGTCCCCCAATAGTTATCGCGAAGTAATGTGAAATCTTAAAAGGTTAATTTCCCTGTCTTTGCGGTTAGCTCAAAAAATTTCGTTAGGTCTTTACCAATCACTTCTTCAAATGCCTTCTGCATATCTTCAGGTTGAGGATGTTTGTGTTTCCACTTGTTGAAATAATTTTTCAATGCAGCATCTACTTTGGCTCTCCCATATTTTTCCTCCAACAAAGACATCCAGTAAGCCGTTTTTACATAAACAATCAAACCGTATTCGTCACTACTTACAAATTCCGAAGAAGTTTTATCCATGGCAGCCTCCATTGGAAGTGCATCATCGATTACTTTATAAACCAACTTCATGAACTCTACTGCAGATAATTTCTTCACTTCAGCAGGAATCGCATCACCAAAAATGGAACAAGATCGATACTTGTTCGCTTCATAACGCAATTGATAATAAGTATTCAAACCTTCATCCATCCATGCGTGATCTCTTTCATTACTTCCTAGCATGCCCATGAACCAGTTGTGACCGACTTCATGCACAATCACAGCATCAAGTGTTTCCACTTTTGCATCAGGACTCGTAATCAACGTGATCATCGGATATTCCATCCCTCCACTGGAATTGTTTTTGGGACCTTCCACCACTTGCACAACAGGATATTCGTATTCTCCAACCCAAGAGCTGTAGTTTCTTGTACCATCCTTCACATAATCGATACTGTTTGACCAAATAGTTTTTTTCACATTGTGAAAGTACGAGAAGGCATCAATGACCTTACCGCTTGGCAGTTGAACGGTATCATACTGAATCACTAAATTTTTGTCAGCAAACCAAGCAAAGTCAGGAACCAAATGAGCAGTGTATTCCAATGTTTTCTTTGGGTTAGCATTTACGGGTTTGTACAGCACTACTTTTTTGCGCTTTTTGGCATTTTTTGCCCCTACGGTTTTGTAACTATCAAGTTCAGCCTTCGTCATTAAGGTTCCAGTAGCACCAACGATGTAATCAGAAGGAACGGTTAATTCGACGTTATAATCAGCGTATTCACTGTAAAATTCTCCCATATCCAGATACGGAAATTCATGCCAACCATTCTTATCAAACACTGCCGGTTTCGGATACCATTGACAAGCCATAAATTGTCCATCAGCGTAACCAGATCGAGAGAAATAAGGTGGTAAAATCACTTTGAAAGGGGTGCTGATTGAAATCGTTTGTCCCGGTTCTAAAGGAGAATTAAGAACAACTTTAACAATATCAATGTACTGAGGATTTGAATGGGCTTCTGTGTTCACTTTTACTCCATTCACTTTAAAATCAAGCCCTTCCATCCATCCAGGAGAGTACGTTTCTGCTTTCTTCGATCTCGTTGTATCGTTTTTAATCTGCTGCATCAAAGCAGTTGTTTCATCCTTATAAGCATTCGCCCATAAATGAAACCAAATAAACTCCAATTTAGAATCTGAATTGTTTTTATAAGTGATGGTTTCCTCTCCTGAAATGGAATGTTCCATATCGTTGAGTTCTGCCTTAATTTTATACGATACCTCTTGCTGCCAGTATTTTTCTTGAGCGAAAGTAAATGAAACAAAAATCAGGGTAAAAAAGAGAGCAACTATTTTCATGGTTTTAAGTTAATGTTTATGAATAAGCTTGAATGGGTATTTTGCATTCGTTTGCCGAAAATAGAAAGAATTTTCATAAACTAAATCTCAATTCTTTATTCTCCATTTATAGAGATGAGAATGATTGATTAATTGTTGGATAGGAGTCTTGGTTGTAATTTTAATCACCCACAACTTGTTTTATTTCTTCATCATTAAGAAGTCTGATTTCATAAAATTTACAAGCTCCAATTCCGCCTTTCAGATTTCTGTATCCAACTACCGTATCAGTTGAAGTTTTCTCAACTTGAACGATAATAACTAATTCTTCTTTTTTTGAATTTTCGTCTTTGAAGTAAGCTAAACGTGGTAATTGAATGTAATAAGGTGTATGTAGTTTACTTTTGTTATCAATGCAAAATATTGCTCGTCCATTTACCATATCTGCTTTTGTTGCTAGTCTACCAGCTATTACAGGCGTTTTTGACCAATACTTAAGATCGATAGCTTTCAATGATGTAGAATCACTTGTTTTACTTGGTTCAGCTTTTTTTGAATGAATAGTTTTGTTTCCATTTTCGCAATTACAAAAGAAAAAGATTAAAAAGATTAATGAGCTAATGATTTTCATAGACTTTGTAAAGATTGTGAATCGTTCAATAAAATTCTATAATTAAATATGCTGAAGGTAGTTATGTAAAAGCAATAAATAAACAGCGAAATAGTTTAATCAAAAAAGTATTTGTTTAGTAATCTTCAGAACAAGGACATTCTTCAATAAATTCATCATGATAAAAATTGAATAATTTAAACACAGATTTAAACGTTTCATCATAATTGAAATTAAGAAGCCTTTTTAAAATTTCGATATTATTTTCACCTGTTTTGTCAGATTTAATATGAACGATATCATCTCTTAATTTTTTTAATTTATGAATATGTTCATTAGTTGGAGTTTGATTTTTAAAGAAATTTTTTCCCTCATAAGCCTGAGGTAATACTTTTGTTAATTTCTCCATGAATGGAATATTTCTCTGTATTTGTTCTTTGTTATAAATTTCTGTTTTTCTAGGTTGGGAAACAACATATTTAAATTCTTCAGGAATAATGTCGTTTATATAACATTCAATTGCTGTAAACAAACCTATTATACACATGCTTGCACATCCCTGAAAGTTGTATGCAAATGTATTAGAAGTTTCAGTTACAGCTGATAAATCTTCAAGATTTTTCAGCAAATTTAATTGATGCTCTTTTCTCTCTATATTCATGTTATAAGCCCAATTATAATTAACTAAAGCAAAATCAGGTACAGGAATTATAGTTCTTTTACCTTTATTATTATGTATGAAACAAAATACTTTTTCTCCACTTTCAGTTAATAGAATTGTATTTTTTCCTTTTTCTACTGATTTTAAAGTGTCTTGTGTTAATTTCTTGGGATCCATAGATTTAAACTCGTTTATTTGGCTTAAATCAGTTTTCTGTAGAAAATCGTGAAACAAGAATTTTCTTTTTATATGTTTCATATTTAATTATTTTAGTTTCTATTCAATAACAATATTTTGAATAAGGTAAAACAATTAACAAGTATAGTACATTTTCTTGTGTCTTATTTATAGTCTTTTTACGTGCTTTTTTCAATTTATAAACACCAAAAATTTTTAAAAAGGTTATTTGATAAGAAGATAAAGCAACTTAATGGGGATGTTAACTCTTACCTGTTTCCGATTCATTATTTGACTTATCACTGCTTTGATTTTCGTCTTTATTGTCTAGTTCTGGAGTAGCTGACACTCTTGAGATAAACCAAACCGTACCTTTTCCTTTCCACTATTTTGTTGCCCAAATGATTCCGATAACTAGGCCTAAAACGGCGATCTTGCTGCACAAACAAGTCTTGCTTTCGATGGGTTTGGGAAATAGATGAGCGAGCCAATAATCAGTCCAATCAAAAGCGGTGAAGCCACTATTTGCAACCAAGCAATGGATTCAGTGATGAAACCGAAAATGCTAAAAATGCCACCTTGGGATTGATGGGGGTTCTTTTTTTGGTTTGTCAAGGTTTGTTCGTTTTAATAAACAATTTTAGATGAGATCTAATGAAATGTTGAATTAATAAAAGATATCCATTATTTGTTTTTTCTCAACAATTGCAAAACTTTTCCAATGCCTTTTATTTCAGCATTATAGTCAAATTTAACTTTATAAAGATGATTTTTCGTTTTTACTTCTATCCATTCTTCTCCTCCATCGGCGCAATCAGGACAACCCATTATTGATGGTAATTCTTTTATTGAATCGATATCAACTGCTTGCTTTAGTTCTTTCCAATTGTAATGTGAGTAGCTTAAAGTATCCATTTTATCCGGTTGTTCATTTCGCCAAGCATGCTTATAAACTATAATGCCTTTTTCATCATAGATTGTTCGATTGTAGCAATAACCATCGCACATGCCAAAGCTAGTTCCATGAGTTATCTGAATAATTTCAGTATTTGATTTATCACTAGAACAACTAATCAATAGAATTGAAAGCAAGATGATTAGTTGCTTTTTAAGGCATGGTAGTGTCATTTTAGCATTTCTCTTTTATCGAATTAAAAAAACTTCCTCAAACTTTAAAGATGAAATCCTTTTTTGAGCTTTTATTTTGATAAATTCTTTTGAATCAAATGGACCTTCAACTATTTCATTAGGGTTTTTAAGTTGATTGTCTTTTGTTTTGTTGATGATCCAATATTCTAGAATTTGATCTTTAGATTCAATAATGATGAAGTTTTCATTTGCCCCAATCTTTGTTACAAAGTCAACTCTTCCATGATCTATATTGTATAATGATTTACAATCGGGGATAACAGGATTGCTTGTAATGATATAATCTCCTTCCTTCCAATATACATTATCAATGTAATTGCATCTTACGAAAAAGATTACAATAAGAATCGAAACGAAGTAAAATAAATTTTTCAAATGCTTATTTAATTTTTCAATTCTCCATTCTCCATTCGCAATCGTTCCATGTGCTCCACTTCCAATTTCAAATACTTTGCGGTGTATGATTTTTGGGTGTGTTTCTTTATCAACTCTTCGGGTGTTCCCGTGCAAACGATATGTCCGCCGTCTCGTCCACCTTCTGGACCTACATCGATGAGGTGATCGGCTACTTTGACAATGTCTAAGTTGTGCTCAATGACCAAAACAGTGTTGCCTTCATCTACCAAGCGTTGCAAAACATCAATCAATAAACGGATGTCTTCGAAGTGCAAACCTGTACTTGGTTCGTCGAGGATGTAAATGGTATTTCCTGTGCCGCGTTTGGTCAATTCCGTTGATAATTTGATGCGCTGCGCTTCGCCGCCACTCAAAGTGGTGGATGGTTGACCTAATTTGATGTAACCCAAACCAACCGAATTCATCGTGGCAAGTGGGCGTTGAATTTTTGGGATACTCTCAAAGAAAACGGCTGCGTCTTCAATGGTCATTTCCAACACATCATTGATGGTTTTTCCTTTGAAACGCACTTCCAAAGTTTCACGGTTGTAGCGCTTTCCATTACAGGTTTCGCATTCCACATACACGTCTGGTAAGAAATTCATTTCTACCACTTTCATTCCACCACCACCACAGGTTTCACAGCGTCCGCCAGCAACGTTAAACGAAAATCGACCCGCTTTGTATCCGCGAATTTGAGCTTCCGGCAAGGAAGCAAACAAAGAACGGATTTCGGTAAATACATTGGTGTAAGTTGCAGGATTACTGCGCGGTGTACGACCAATCGGACTTTGATCAATTTCTATCACTTTGTCCAAATGCTCCAAACCTTTGATGCTCTTGTAGGGCATTGGTTTTTTCACACCATTGTAGATATGTGCGTTGAGAATCGGGTAGAGGGTATGGTTGATCAAAGTAGATTTTCCACTGCCTGAAACGCCAGTCACACAGGTCAAGGTTCCAAGCGGAATGTGTAAATCCACGTTTTTCAAATTATTACCACTTGCGCCCAATAAACTCAAGGTTTTTCCATTGCCTTTGCGGCGTTTTTTAGGAAGTGAGATTTCCAATTCACCTCGTAAGTATTTCGTCGTGATGGAATCTGTTGAAACCAATTCGTTGAAAGGTGCTGCGTTCACAATTTCTCCTCCGTGAATACCTGCTCCAGGACCAATATCGACCACATAATCTGCTGCTTCCATCATTTCGCGGTCGTGTTCTACCACAATCACTGAATTTCCGGTATCGCGCAATCGTTTCAAGGAGTTGATCAATCGCGTATTGTCGCGCTGGTGCAAGCCAATGCTTGGTTCGTCCAAAATGTACAGTACATTCATCAATTCGGAACCAATTTGTGTGGCCAAACGAATGCGTTGTGCTTCTCCACCAGAAAGACTTCTAGCCGAACGGTGAAGGGTTAAATATTCCAAACCGACGTCCAAAATAAAGCGAACGCGGGCTTTGATTTCTTTTAAAATTTCTGTTCCAATCAGGCGTTGATCGGGCGTGAGTTGTTGGTCTAAACTTTCCAACCAATCTGCCACTTCTTGAATGTCTAACGAAGCCACTTCACCAATGGTTTTTTCGCCAATTTTAAAGTTCAATGCTTCTTTTTTGAGGCGTTGACCTGCACATTCAGGACAAGTGATTTTGTTCATGAAACTTTGCGCCCAACGTTGAATGCCTGCCGTACTTTCCTCTGCGTGACGCGCCATGAAATTGGCCAAACCTTCAAAACGAACCGTTGTGTCTTTGTGACTTTGTTCTAAACCTTCGTTTCCGTTCAGAATCACATTGATGACATCGTCTGAAATATCGGAAAGTGGTGTAGAAAGGGTGAATCCTTCTTGTTGTAAAAATTGATCGATGCGTTCAAAAAACCAATTCTTTTTGTATTCTCCAACGGGAGCCAATCCACCTTTCTTGATGCTTAATTTTGGATCAGGAATGACTTTATCTCGGTCAATTTCGGCGATTTCGCCCAAACCCATACACGTTTCACAAGCACCATAAGGGGAATTGAACGAAAACAAATTCGGTTCCGGTTCCGGGTAAGAAATACCTGAACTCGGGCACATCAACAAACGGGAGAAATGGCGCACGTTTCCTGTTTCATGATCCATGACCATCATGCTTTTTGAGCCGTGTTTCATGGCCGTCACAATGGAATCGTACAAGCGCTTGCGGTCGTCTTGTTGGATTTGCAAACGGTCAATGACCAATTCAATGTCGTGGATTTTATAGCGATCGAGGCGCATGCCTTTCTCAATGTCTTTTACTTCGCCGTCGATGCGTACTTTGGTGTAGCCCATTTTGGCAATTTGTTCAAACAACTCGCGGTAATGTCCTTTACGACCTTTGATTTTAGGTGCAAGGATGATGATTTTTTTGTTGTCGAATTGTTCCAGGATGAGGTTGGTAATTTGCTCATCGGAGTATTTTACCATTTGTTCACCTGAAACGTAGGAATAGGCCGTTCCAACTCGCGCATAAAACAAGCGCAGGAAATCGTAAATCTCAGTAATGGTTCCAACAGTGGAGCGAGGACTGCGGGAAACAGTTTTTTGTTCGATGGAAATAACAGGACTTAAACCATCAATTTTTTCCACATCTGGGCGTTCCATTCCTCCCAAGAATTGGCGTGCATAAGAAGAAAACGTTTCTATGTAGCGACGTTGTCCCTCTGCAAAAATGGTATCAAAAGCCAGGGAAGATTTTCCGCTTCCGCTAAGGCCAGTAAACACCACCAGTTTGTTTCTTGGAATGGATAAGTGAACGTTTTTTAAATTGTGTTCACGTGCACCATAAATGTCAATTGTTTCCTGTTTTTCGCTCACGGTGTTTTATTGATAAGAGTTGTATGGTTTTAAATTCTCCGACTTCGCAGGCAATAAAATCGTGTAAGATTTACCGCCGTTGATGGTCAAACGCGTTGTTTTCAACCAAGGATTTAATTTGCGTAATATTTTGATATTGAAACCTTGTTCAATGGACCATTCAGCTAAATTAGGGATGGAACTTGATACAGTAACAGCTTTGGTTTTAAAAGGTTCATACAATTCCATTTTCTTTGGAAAATAGCCGTATGCTTCCGGGTTTTCAAAGATCAATTTGATGGCCATTAGACGAAACACGTAACGACCTGTTTCACTGTTTTGGTCGGTATCAAAATAATGTTCTGTTCCTTGCCAAGCCATATCGTCTTGTACGCCTCCAACTCCACGGTTGTAAGAAGCAGTTGTCATGACCCAATCCCCCAATTGTGCTTTCGCAGATTTCAAGTATTGACAGGCAGCACGTGTACTTTTTTCAATGTTCAAGCGTTCATCCACATCCGCACTCATTTCCAGGTCGTATAGTTCTGCTGTATTGGGCATGAATTGCCAAAATCCTTGCGCTCCAACAGGTGAAACGGCTTGTTGCAAACCACTTTCAATGATGGCTAAATATTTGAAATCATCTGGAATCCCTTCTTCTTTGAGTATTTTTTCAATCATTGGGAAATAGCGATTCGCTCGTTTGAAGTAGCCAGTTGTAGCACTTTGGTAATAAGCATTCATCAACACTTCTCGGTCTAAACGTTCACGCAAATCTTCGTCTTCCAAGGAAATGGTTTGACCAGCTAGGGTCATTTTCATTGGGAGTTTAGGGAAAACGATTGCAGCAGGTTGAGCAGCTGTTGAAGTATCGGTTGTTTCCTTTGAAGCATCCTTTTCTTGTGTACCACAAGCAAAAAGTCCAGCAATTAATACAAGTAAAATAGCACGCATGTTCTTTGATTATAGAACAGCAAATTTAGGGAATAAAATGGTGCTTAGCGCTTGTGAATGATTGTATTTCGATACAAAATAAAAAAGACAACAAAAAAGTAAAGTGTCAGAAAAACACCCATCCAAGGATTGCCCCATTTAGCAAAAATGATGGCCAAAATGGTGATGATTGTAGAAAGAAAAGCAATCAATAAAAACACCAACCACACTTGTTTATCGTTCAATCCAGCATACACTAAATGGTGTGTAGTGTGGTCTTTTCCACCTACCATCGGCGATTGACCTTTTTTCAAACGATTGATCACAACCGTAAACGTATCAACTGCTGCTGGTGTAAAGGCAATCAACACAATCGCCATTCCGACAAGTGGATTCAGTTGTGTTTTGACACCAACGGTCCATAAATCATGAATGGAGAAAAATGCGGCAAACAAGCCAATGAATTGACTTCCTGCATCACCCATGAAGAGTTTAGAGGGATTGATATTGAAACGAAGAAAACCGAGTATTGCTCCAATTTGAATACACAGGGTCAAGGTCCAGATGTTCATGTTCCAATCGAACAGAATAATGTCGCTGGCCAAACAGGAGAATAGAATAAATAAAACAGTCGTTCCAGTAATTCCGTCCATATTGTCGAGCATGTTGAGTGAATTCATGATACCGACCACCCAAATAACGGTGATCATTCCATCGACCCAAAAAATGCCCGAAAGCGGAATGATGGTGTTGGTATAAACGAGAATAACGCCACAACTGATTTGTACGACTAGTTTCACCAAAGGTTTGGTATTGTAGGCATCGTCTGAAAGTCCCATTACAAAGGCAAGAACTCCAGCTGCCATTAATCCAACAAATTCTTTGTTATGAAAAATGTTTTCATTTTGAAAAACGATGGAGTAAGCAATTGCACCAAACACAAAAGCAATAAAGAAAGCAACACCACCCAAAGAAGGTTTTGATTCATTAGCCCAACGCACCACCACATCGTTCTTGTTGCGAATTCCCAAACTTTGAGAGAAGCGCAACAGGAGTTCATTACATACCAAACTGGCAATGATTCCTCCACCTACAAAGGCCAAACAGGCAATGATTATTTCTGCAGTCATTTAGATAAATGGTGTTTCAAAAGAATGAAATAAAGGAGCTGTTGCGTCTTTTGACGACAATAATCCTGCTGTAATTCCCCAATCAATTCCTAAATCAGGATCATCCCAACGCAAAGATTGTTCGGATGCTGTATGGTAATAATTAGTGCATTTGTATTGAAAAATAGTATTTTCTTCTAATGCAATAAAACCGTGTGCAAATCCTTCTGGAATCCAAAGTTGGTGTTTGTTTTCAGCTGAAAGCAATCGATTCACATGTTGACCATAATGTGGAGAGTTTTTACGAATATCCACTGCTACATCTAAAACAGCACCTTGAATCACTCGCACCAATTTTCCTTGAGCGAATGGAGGGATTTGAAAATGCAAGCCACGTACAACATGTTTTTTCGAAACGGATTCGTTGTCTTGAACAAAATGTACATTCTTTCCAATAGCAAGATTGAATTTTTCTTGTTGGAAGCTCTCAAAGAAACCGCCTCGATCATCACTAAACACTCGAGGAATAATTTCGATAACAGCGGGTATTTCAGTTGGAATGAATTGCATGCTTATTTTCTTTTACGCTTCTTTTTCTTTCCTTTTTCCTCGTCATAATAACCGTAGCCGTAGCCATAACCGTAGCCATAACCGTATCCATAACCAGAACGAGCAACACGTGATCCATTCAAAATGATGTTCAAATGAGTCAATTGTTTCATTGCAAACAAGTCTTTAACTCGACTAGCAAAAATACGTTTAGAATAGTTCGATTTGAAGATGTAAATAGGAACATCTGCATTGGCCAAAATTTGGACACCATCCGTTACTAAACCTACCGGAGGATTATCAATGACTACCACATCGTAACGATCTTTTAACTCCTCCAAAATGGTTTGAAAAGCTTCACTCAATATCAACTCTGATGGATTTGGAGGAATTGGTCCCGCACTAATGAAGTCCAAAGTATCAATTTGTGATTTTCGAATCGCATCATCAATGGTTGCTTGCCCAATGATTAAATTACTCATCCCTGTTACATTCGGAACATTCAATCCCAAGTGAATTTTAGGTTTGCGTAAATCAAGATCCAAAATGATCGTTTTCTTTCCAGACAAAGCTATAATTCCAGCTAAATTAAGAGCTACAAAGGTTTTTCCCTCACCTGAAATGGAAGAAGAAATAGCAATTGTTCGCGCTTTCGAATTCACAAAACTTAAGTTCGTTCGAATATTTCGCATCGTTTCCGTCAACATAGATTTTGGTGAGTCGTGCACCATCAATTGAATGAATTCTGAAGCGTTTTTAATCAAAGGAATACTGCCTAAAATGGTCACTTTTTCAGGTAACAATTGTTTCAAATCTTCAACGGTATTGATTTCGTTAAAAGTCACATATTTGAACAAAAGAATACCAAAACCAAGTACACTTCCAACAAAAATAAATCCTGCATAAATGAGGTTTTTGTTTGGACTAACTGGATCTGAGGAAACACTAGCACTATTCAATATTCGGTTACTTGCAGCATAACCAGCATTCGAAATCGAATAAAGTACTTTCTTTTCTGTTAATAATGTGTAGTATTTTTCATTCAAATCTTGAAGTGATCTCAAACGGTTATACTCCATTTTCTTCTCAGGCATTTGAATGAATTCACCTTCGAATTCACCAATTTTACCTCGAATTACGCGTGCATTGTTAATCAAGCGGTCCTCAATCACTTCAATGCTTTTTCGAATGGAACTTATTTTGGCTTGAATACGGCTGTTGATGTATTTAATTTCTGAATTGTATTCGGAAACATTGGTTTGTAATTCCTCTTTCTTTTCTAAAGCAGTGTTTAAATCTTCAATTTGCTTCGTTAATGAAAGTTCGTAGCTTTTACCCAACATTTCAGGTATCAAACGGTAAATTTCTAAGCGATTTGGTTCGTTTTTCAATTTCGATGCAACCATGTGTAAGGTTGTTATTTCCTCTTCTATATCAAACAACTGGGATTGAAACTTATCCATGTTACTAGTCAATGTAATCCCCATGTTTTCAGGATCTGGCATGTTCGAACTTCGTTGAAAACGGGTCAAGCTATCTTTTGAATTGCTTAATTCATCTGCAATTGAATCCAATTGTTTGTCAATGAAATTCAAGATGTTATCTGAACTTTTGCGTTTTATCTCTTCATCGTAATTGAAAAATGCAAATGCAATGGCTTCGGAAATATCATGACACAATTGAGGGTTGTATCCTTGGTATTTGATTTGAATGGTCTTTGCTTGGACATCAATTGGTTCAATTTCTAAACTTGGTAACAAGCGTCCAATTAAACTCTGACGATTGTTAAACGTGAAATAATGTTCATTTGATGAGAGTGATTTTTTAAATTCAGACATGTTGTCCACTTTGAACTCAATCTCAAAATGTTTGCATTTAAAACGGGTGTTTGGTTTTACAACTTGCGTGAAATTCTGACTTCCGGTTGAATAGCTTAAATTCACCCGGTTTCCGTTTGCAGAAATTTTAATAGGGACATCGCATAAACTACTGTCTGAAAGTGCATAAGGCAACACATTGAAAGTACTACGATGATACATTTCTTCAGTTAAAATTTTCCCTTTCGAAAACAGTGAAACGTTCATGTTCATTCGATCAATCGCCATATTGAACAACAATTCTGATCGCAATAATTCTATTTCAGATGAGATGTTGTTTTTTGTATTGATATTTTCGATTTCAAGCAATTGTTTTCCTTGGTCTTTTTCCCCAAGTTGAATAACCATTGATGATTCATATACAGGTTTGGTGTATCTCAAATAAACAAAAGCGATTGACATAAAGCAAATCACAAACAACAATGGCCACCACCAATACCTACGTAAAATAGTACCTGCAATAATTGGATTGTAATCCTTATTAATGATGATTGACTTTTGAGATGTATTCACCTTACTTCAGTGTTAATGCAACAGTTAAAATTATTAAGATGCTTGATAGCAAAGATACTATTGGTGCTGCAGAAGCAATGACTTGCTTTCCAACTTGTTCATTTGGTTCAATGTAGATGTAATCATTTGCTTGAACGATCATGTCGCTGTACTTTAATCCCTCTATGGTGGAGAAATCCATGCGATAAACGACCCGTTTGTTGTTCTCAGAACGAATCAATTTAACCGTGTTTGCTTTTCCTCTGTCAGCAATTCCTCCTGCTAAAGCGATGACTTCCATCAAGGTTGTATTGCTGTTTTGTAGTGGTATAACTTTGGCATCACCACCACTTCCAGGAAAAATAATCACTCGTTGATTGGTCAGTTTTAATTGAACATAAGGATTGATGTAACCGTTTTTTTGTTCATAGAGTTTTGCAAGTGTATCTTCACATTGCTGCACCGTTAAGCCAGAAACTTTCAATGAACCTAAAATGGGTAATTCAGCAGTTCCATCTTGTCGAACAACATATTCTACA
>JADLGD010000174.1 GCA_020849495.1 Fluviicola sp. | reverse complement strand
TATGAAAACTCATTTCTGGATAATACTTTTCTCATTGACTTTCGGATTTTCTGTAACAGCTCAGATAAAATTTGAAAAAATGACTTTGACAGAAGCTAAGGCAAAAGCTAAAAAGGAAAACAAACCCATTTTTGTAGATGTTTACGCCACATGGTGTGGACCTTGTAAAAACATGGCAGCTACTGCTTTTGTGAATTCGGATGTTGCAGCATTGTACAATGCAAATTTCATCAATGTAAAAGTGAATGGTGAAAGTGTAACTGAAGATGGACCTAAAACCATGCAGGAATATGAGATTTCGGCTTATCCTACATTATTGTACATCAATCCAGATGGATCGTTATTTCGAAAAGTTGTAGGTGGAATGGATGCCAATTCGTTGTTGGCAAAAGGCAAAGAAGCAATGGATCCAGCAAGTTCTCTGACTGCTAAAGCACGTAAAGCATTCTTTTCTTCAAAGAAAACAGAAAAAGATTACCTCACATTCATTCAAGCAATGGTAACTGATGAGGCAGATTCGTTGGATTATTATGCTAAGTATTATTATTACGAGAATTATTCCATTGATTTATCCAATCCTACAGGATTGATGATTTTTCTAAAAGCTGAAGTAAATAGTAAAAGTGAACATTCGGAGTATTTTTTAAAACATTCGGATGAGTTCAGTCCGCAAGATTATACAGAGAAAATTAAGAATTGGATCAATGATGCTTTTAGAAAATCGTTGGAACAAAACAATTATTCCATCATTGAACAAGAGGTGACTTATTTGCACCCCTATTGGAGTAAAATGGAAGAATTACCTGATTTAGCGACTTATCTGAATTATGTAAAAACGCAGTATGATAAGGTGAAAAGTCAGGAAGGGAAGTAATTATTAATTATTTATTCTTTTTTTCTGATTCCTCTTCAACTGGAATTCTAAAATTAAATGGAATTGTATGGAAAGAATTGATAGGTTTACCTTTTAATTCAGCAGGTTTCCATTTTGGCATTAATTGGAGTACACGAATACATTCTTGGGTACATTCAGGGCAGTTATCTATACCTTTCAATTCTTGAATTTGTACAACTGAGCCTGAGATATCAATACAAAATCTTATAATTATTCTCCCTTCTATTTTTGCATCTATTGCTTTTTGAGGATATGCCAAGTTTGAACCAATGAAATTCCTTAATTCTGAATTTCCTCCTGGATATTCTGCTTGGACATCTAGTTTAATATATAAATTTGATTTTGAAGTATCAGGTACATTACTTCCAAAAGTGTCATTTTGAGAAAAGATTGTTGTTAAACAAAAACAACTGATGATTAAAATGATTGATTTTTTCATACTTAGATAGCTAGTTATTTCCAATTATATACCCAAGAACCTGGTGCTGCACTTTGTACACTTGATAAAGCTGCACTGGCTTCTTCTTTGGTCGCATAACCTTTAACACTCACACGGAACATCCCATTTTGCTCACCAATACTCACTTGATTCATGCCTTTTGCTCGCAATTGGTTACCAAGGTTTTTTGCATTTGCTTCAGAACCGAATGAACCTGCAATGATGTGAAAAGGTAAGTTCAAATCTGGTTTTGGAAAACTTTTAGAAACTGGAATTTTAGGAGGAGCTGGCTTCGTACTTGTAGAAGGAGCAGGTTTTGAAATCGGTTTTACAACTGGTTTCACAATTGGCTTTACAACAGGTTTAGGAGTCGGTTTTACAACCGGTTTTGGTTTCTCTTCTTTTTTAGGATTCGGTATCGGTGCAGCTGGAGCTGGTTCTTCTTCAACTGCAGGCTGTTCAACTTCTTCGTCAGGAATAGGTTCTGCAATTGCTTCTCCATCTGGATTTGCATCAGGATCATTGACATCTAATTCTTTCAAATCAGAAGAATCAGCTGGGATTTCTTCATTTTCTCCTGCTAAATCAGCTAAAATGGGGAAGTCTTTTTTTAAGGTATTGAAATTGACAGCAATGTAAGTTCCAGCACCTAGGATCAATACAATGATTCCGTAAATGATGTATGATAACACACCTGTTTTCTTCTTTTTTGGATTAGTAGAAGTTTCAGGAGACGTTTTTGCTTTGGATACAGATTTCGTTTCAACAACTGGAGGAATCACTTCTGCAATCGTTTTCTCCTCGGGTAGAGGTTTGATTTCAACTGCAGTTTCTTCTGTTTTTTCTTTATTTTCAAAAATAGGAGTTGGCACATGAGGAACAATTTCCGGTTCCATTTGATCTTCTATTGTTGATTCTTCAGTAGCACCATTTTGCGCATCTTCTCTTAAAGTCGTCTCTACTGAAGTAATGCTTGTTGAAGGTTCAACGATAATGGGTTGTTCGATGATTTCAGGTTCCTTTTCAGGAGATGCTTCAATATTGCTTGTTTCAATTTGCTGTCCAACAAGGGGCGTTACCTCTACAACTGGTTCAATTACTTCTTCTATAAGAGGTTCTGCAATTGGTTCCGGTTCCGACTCAACAACTGGTGTGATTGCTATCGGAGCTTCCGTTTTTGTTTCAGTAGATGCTTGTTCTGTTTCGAAAACAATTTCTCCATCTTTCATTGAAAACGCACCAAAATGACGCATTTGAAAACTGCCTCCTTTTTCTAAAACGATGTTGACTTCATTTACAAACTTTGAAACACTGTTTTTCGCTTCGGCTAAATCACATGCTTCTTGTTCCATGATGTATTTTGTTAAAGTACCATCATCGAATTTTAAATAAGGCATGAACATGATTTCACCTGTAGCTTCATTGGTTACAGTCAATGCTCCGAACCCGGGAATGATTACCGTTTTCGTTTCTTTTAAAAGGTTTTGTAAATAAAGTGTCATGTAGCAAGTTTTAACCTAAAAATCAACCAAAAATGGATGCAAACGAATACGATTCACCTAATCTCACACCTTTTTCGGTATGTTGAAGCGTACAACATTCATTTACACTGTCGTGTTCTAAAAATAATACAAACTCTTCATTTGCAGCAGTATTCAGAAATTTTTCTTTTTCAGTCATCGTCAACAACGGTCGCGTATCATAACCCATCACATAAGGAAGTGGAATATGTCCTGTACTTGGCAACAAATCCGCCATAAAGACTAAAGTTTTCTCTTGGTAATGAATGTGAGGAATCATCATGCTTTCTGTATGTCCATCTACGAAAAGTACATCAAAGTTGTTGAACACATTTTTGGTAAAATCGCCTTCTCTTTGAATAAATTGCAGTTGTCCACTTTCTTTCAGCGGTAAAATATTTTCAGCTAAGAAACTTGCTTTTTCTCTAGGATTTGGAACGGTTGCCCATTCCCAGTGATTCTCAGTGCTCCAATAAGTAGCATTTTTGAAAACAGTTTCCAATTTTGTGCGGTCATTGTTCCATTTAACGGCACCTCCACAATGGTCAAAATGCAAATGCGACAAGAAAACGTCGGTGATTTCATCGATACCAAATCCCAAATGATTTAGACTTTGTTCCAAGGTTTTTGTATCTGCTAAATGATAATGCGAAAAGAATTTTTCCGTTTGTTTATCACCAATTCCAGTATCTACTAAGATTAATTTTCCTGCATCTTCAATGAGTAAACAACGCATGGACCAGGTACACAAATTGTTTTCATCAGCTGGATTGGTTTTCTGCCAAAGTGTTTTTGGAACCACTCCAAACATAGCACCACCATCCAATTTAAAGGTTCCTGTTTCTACGGGATAAATTTTCATCGTATGAGTTTAATTAACTGTCAAACATAAAATTGCAGCTACAACAGCTATCAATCCTGTCAATTTTTGCAATCTAGCTGATTCTTTAAAGATAATCATTCCGAAAATTGCTGCAAGAGCTACGATCGAAATATTCATGATTGCCAACACGGATGCATTGCTCCAGCCAGCTGTTTCATACGATCTAACTAAGAAGTAAATGGAAAAATAGTTAGGAATACCTAATACAATTCCTGCAAGAATATTTCTAAAATGGAATTTTCTTTTTTTGCGAATAAACTCTGTACTCAACCAAATGATCCCGAGAGTTCCAGCAGCTAAAAATCCAAAAGCAGTAAACAATGAATCTGGATATCCTTTGGCAAAATATTGTTTGATGACATTTAAAACGACATCTAGACCAGCACTTCCAATAAATATAAATAGTAGAAGAAGAAGTGAAGATTTATTGCTTTTTTCTTCTGATTTTTCCAAGGTAATCATCAATACACCAACTATTGACAATACAAAACCAACTATTTTCAACCAAGTGATAGCTTCATTGTGGATGAACACGAAAGCCAAAGCGCTGATTGCCAACGACATTTTTACAGCTACTGAAGTCGTTCCCATTCCATTTTTTTGAGAGGAAATTCCCATTGCAATGAAAATAGAAATGAATAAGAAGCCACACAATAAGATCCAAGGTAAAAGATTGGAAGCAATTAATCCTGAAATGGATGGGAGTGAACCACTTACAAAACTTCCGCAAATGAAAGCTGTGAAATAGTTAAAAACAATCGCTTGAGCTGTATCGACTTGAAATTTTGGAAACAAGCGAAAAATTAAGAAAAGTACTGCTGAGCAAAGTATTGCTCCAATTAATTCGATCATAAGTTATAGTAGAAATAAATAGAATCCTTCCCGAACGTTACGTTTTTAGAAGGTGTTTTTGAAATAACGGGAGCAGAAGTACCGCCGTTTAGATTGTTTTGACCAATGATTACTCTTGCTTCATCCCAAAGTTGTGCATCAATGAATGTTTGCGTGGTATATCTTCCGCCTTCAATGATCACAGATAAAATGTTTCTCAAATACAATTGATGCAATATCATTGAAGCACTAAAATCTTTTAATTGTATCCATTCAACGGATCCAAGAATAGCAGATTGATGTCTATTGAAAACGATAGTAGGTTCATTATCCGTGAAAACTTTGGCGTTTTCTGGTGCTTTTAAATTTGGATCAATCACAACTCGAAGTGGATTTTTTCCTGTGAATGCCCGTGCAGTCAAAGAAGGATTGTCATTCAAAAGTGTTTTCCAACCCACTAAAATTGCTTGTTCTTCCGTTCGCCATTGATGTGTTAGGACTTGAGTTTCAGGTTGAGAAATCCATCTGATGGTAGCAGTTTCAGTATCAGTTCTTTCACCATCAATAAATCCATCCGGTGATTGTGCCCATTTAAG
Source organism: Fluviicola sp. (assembly GCA_020849495.1). Classification (GTDB taxonomy): domain Bacteria; phylum Bacteroidota; class Bacteroidia; order Flavobacteriales_D; family Crocinitomicaceae; genus Fluviicola. The sequence goes on along the minus strand of JADLGD010000174.1, from coordinate 590 downwards.
AATGACAAATGGTCGTTGTTTTTGATGAAAAGTCAAAAAACGCTTATTCAATTCACGTGCTTCTTTTTCCAAACAACCCACAGTCACTTCTATTCCAGCATTTTTGAGAAGTTCAATTCCTTTTCCTGCAACTTTTGCAAACGGATCAACAGTGGCAATCACCACTCTTTTGAATCGATGTTCAACCAACAAATTGGCACATGGAGGAGTTTTTCCGAAATGCGCACAAGGTTCTAAAGTGACATAGATGGTTGATTCCTTAAGTTTTGATTTATCTAAAACACTATTTACAGCATTCACTTCGGCATGAGGTTCACCACATTTTTTGTGGTATCCTTCACCAATGATTTGATCATTGAGAACAATAACGGCTCCAACCATCGGATTGGGAGCAGCTTCCACACCAGCTAGAGCTGCCAGTTGGAGGGCACGTTGCATGTATTGCTCGTCATTATTCATGGTGCAATTTTACCTAAAAAGTAGGAATAATAGGTAGAAAAAAGCAAGAGGTTTTGAACAGTTGATCAGAGAATGTTTTATCAACTCAGAACTAAATCAATTAAGTAAATTTTGATCCGCTTCTAGAGAAT
>JADLGD010000173.1 GCA_020849495.1 Fluviicola sp. | reverse complement strand
TTTTCCATGACCCACATCAACAAACTATTGTTCCGTGCGTCCAGATTTAATTTTTTACAAATACGGGAACGATAGTTTTCTACTGATTTGGAGGAAACGAAGAGCAACTCGGCAATTTGCTTGGAAGAATATTTTTGACTCACCAATTTCAAGACTTTTAATTCGGTCGGTGTGAGGTGTTCAATTAATTGAGCAATTTGGAGTTCTTTGCTGGAATTGGTCATTTGCTGTTGATGCGGATCGCGAATTTCTTTTGCTAAATAGCTTTTCCCCTGACAAACCGTTTGAACACATTCCACTAATTCTTCAGAGGTGTTGTCTTTGACCAAATAACCTTTTGCGCCATTGAAAAAAGCCAATTTCACCATCTCCACATCTTTGTACATGGAAAGGATGACCACTTTTACATCCGGATACACATTCTTGATTTCTTCACAGGTATCCAAACCGTTTTTACCTGGCATATCGATATCCAATAAAACCAAATCGGGAACATGAAGCTTCAAATGCTCCATCACCCCTTCTCCATTATCAAAATCGGTCACTGTAATCGAAGGAAAAGAAGATTCAAGTAGAAATTTTAATCCACTTCTAAAAATAGGATGATCATCAGCGATAACTATTTTCATGGTCTTTTAATTTTAACGATTAGATGCACACCTTTTCCTTTGCTGGTTTGTAGATCCATTTTACCATCAATTTGATGGATCCGTTCTTTGATAGTTAACCATCCCATGCCACTTTTCGAAACTTGTTCATCAAAACCTACCCCATTGTCGCGATAACTGGCAATGATTTGATCGTCTGTACAAGTAATGGATATTTTCAAAGCCGTTGCTGAAGCATGTTTGATGGTGTTGCTAACACATTCCTGAAAAACGCGGTACAATTGCGTCTGTATAGCCAAGGAAAGTTGTTTGACATCACTGTCCAATTCGGCACTACACACGATACCTGTTGCTTCTTGTGTTTTATCCAACAAACTGATTACCGAACGCTCTAAACCGATTTTCTCCAATGATGAAGGATGCAACTGATGACTGATGGACCTTGTTTGATTAATGATTTCCCCAACTTCTTGTTCCAAGCCATCCATTGAATTCAAACGCCCTGTTTGGTACATGTTGATTTTTGATTTTACCACTGAAAGCAACTGTCCAATGTCATCGTGCAAATCTTTCGAAATACGCGAACGTTCGTTGTCCACATTCTGAATCAATCGTTGAGAAAAATCCTTTTGCTGCTTGCGCATTTTGTTGACATAGCGAATATACAACCAACCAGTCAACAACAAAGAACAACCAATCACAGTAAAAATAATGAAGCGCCAAAAAGCATCATCTAAGGCTTTTTGTTGTTCAAACAACTTGTTTTTATTTTGAACTTCTAGTAATTCATTTTCCACACGTTCTTTCCCATAAATGGTCTGTAACTGTGCTAATTTATCTTGATTGGTGATTTCTTCAATACTGTCTTTTTTAGAAGTGTATTCGTTCTTTAAATTAAAGGCTTCTTTGTAATCTCCCTTCAGCTCTGCTAATCTGGATTTTACTTCAAGGATATCTACTCCATTTTCTATATGCGGTTCTTTTTCAAGATATGCTTCTACAATTTGCAGGTAATTTTCTGCTGCAGGAATGTCTTTCATTTTGATCGCTAACAAAGCTTTCGCTAGATAAGCAACCTCTAAGTATTCAAAGTTTTCAAATTCCTTGAAAATAGTAATTGCAGAATCTTGACAGAGATTGGCTTCCTTGTATTGTTTATTGAGTGAATAGGCATCTGCTAAATTGATGTAAGCCGCTCCAATTCCAAAAGGAAAACCTAAACTCTTGGTCAATTTCACCGTTTCTTGATAGTGTTTGATCGAAGCTTTGTAATCTTTTAATTGTTTGTTGACCAAGCCCAAATTGTTGAGTAAGTTTCCTACCAAGCGCCATTCTTCCTCTTTTCGAGCCAACACCAAGCCTCTCTCTAAATCAACTTTAGCACCTTTGAATTGTTTATTATTGAATTTCAATAGTCCAATGTTATTCAATAAAAAAGCGGTGAAATAATTCTTCTGGTGCTTTTCGGCTAAACGCAAACCTTTCAAGTAATAATCAATCGATTTATCCGATTGCATCCTGTTCTCATAAAGAATACCTAAACCGTTGTAAATCTCTATTTGGTTTTCAATCAATTTGTTTTTTTGGGCGATGACCAGCAATTTTTCGAATTCCTTTTCTCCTTCCAATTCATCTTTTTCAGACAACATAAAGGCTAAGCGAATTTTGGTCGAATTTTCTAAACGAATGTCTTTGTGCTTTTTAGCAATCGAAATGGATTGATTGTAGTATTTTTTGGCCTTGTCGTAACGATTGGAATAATAATAAAAGTTGCCATAGTACTGATAAATCAATCCCTCATCGTAATAGCTTTTGAGTTTCTTGGAGAGTTGAATCGCTTTTTTACCTTGAGAAAATACCGCAGAACTGTCGTACAAGGTAGCTTGACGAATGGATTTCTTTAGATCTTCTAATGTTTCTTTGTTCGTTTGAGCAAATGAAAATGCGCCACAAAAAAGCAGCATATACAAAAAGAAACATTTTCGTAGCAGGTAGAACATAGTAGTGAAATATGGACTAAATTACACTTTTTTCGAAAGTTGTATTTTTACATTCATAGATTTAACTAAAAAAGCATGAAGCAGTTGAAATTCATAAGCACCATTATTCTTTTCTTTCTAACTGTTTCCAGTTGGTCTCAAAACACCAGTGATAGCAGTTTAATCAAAGCTTGTTCTGAAATCGGATTCACCAAGTTTTTACCTAAAAGCTCACAAAAATCGCAATTGGTGAAGCATAAAGCATATACTTTGGCCTACAGCGAACTACACGAACAAGCGCTTTGGGTTTCGTATGTACTTTCTGCAAATGAATGCACTTTGGAAGAAGAACGATCTTCTACTTTTTTCAAAGATTCCAAAGTCAAAACTGGTTCTGCTACAAATGAAGATTACAAATCTTCAGGTTATGATCGCGGACATTTGGCACCTGCTGGTGATATGGGCTACTCTCCCATTACCATGAAAGAATCCTTTTATTATTCGAATATGAGTCCGCAAGTTCCTGCTTTCAATCGTGGAATTTGGAAAAAATTAGAAACAGAAGTGCGTGATTGGGCCAAAAGCTATGGATCATGTTTGGTAATTACCGGTCCCATTTTAATTGATACGGTGAAATACAAAACAATTGGTCCCAATGCCGTGAGTGTTCCAAATGCGTATTACAAAATCGTTATCAATCCCAATCTGAATTCACCTGAAGCCATTGCCTTTGTATTGAAAAATGAAGCTTCTTCTGCTGAACTCACGAAATTTGTAGTGACTATTGATGAATTAGAACGCATGAGTGGAATTGATTTCTTGCCAAACGTTTCAAAACAACAACAAGAAACACTAGAAAACCATGTAAATGGAACTTTTTGGAAAGGCATGGAAACCGTGATGATTCTCGCAAAGTAGTCATATTTCAGTCGAATAGTCTATTTTTGTCACAAGCAACAACTCCAAATGACAGATTTTTTTGCAAGCATCTTTACTCCTCCCAAGTTAAACACTTCTGATTACGAGCATGAATCGAAATACATGCTGGCATATAGAATGAGTTTATTTACAGGTATTTCTGTGGGAATGCTAGACGTTATTCTGTTCATTTATTTCAATATAATGACCGGAATTGTCTGTTTACTAGCTTGTATCCTAACAATTGTTTCCTTGGTTTCAATTCGAAAAACAGGTAATTATTTCATCCAAACCTTGATTTTCAATTTATTTGGTGCTTTAGCTTGCCTTTACACCCTTTTCTTTATTGACGATCAACCACACATTGTGGATGTACTTTGGATGATTATCAACATCCAGTTTGCTTATTTGGTGCTTGGTAAAAAATGGGGGTTGATTTTGACTTTGGTACACGGATTTTCGATTACTATTTTCTATACAATCTTTTTACAAGACCAAGTGCAATTGTTGAAAGCGCTCTCTGTTCCACAAATCTACAGTACGGCTTTCAATGTGTTTTTGAGTTTCAGTATCATTGGTTATTTGGGTTGGCAAAACATCCGCACCAATAATTTTGCACGTAAGCAATTGAATTTAGCACAAGACACCTTACAAGAACAGTACAACATCATCTCCAAGCAAAACGAAGAGAAAACAGTAATGTTGAAAGAAATCCATCACCGCGTTAAGAACAACTTGCAAATCATCACCAGTTTGTTGCGTTTGCAATCCCGTGAATTGGAAAATCCGGAAGCCATTGCGAAGTTTAAAGACGCTACTCACCGTGTGATTGCCATGTCGATGATTCATGAAAAAATGTATCAAAGTGACCACCTTTCCACGATGCACTTGCGCGAATATTTACACGATTTATCCAACGACTTGGTGAGTTCGTATCAATCCGGTTATCCTGTAGCTTTGGAAATTGATTGTGACGTAGAATCCATCGATTTGAAGTCGGTAGTTCCTTTAGCACTCATCCTTAACGAATTAATTTCCAATTCATTGAAGTATGCTTTCGACGAATACGACAATTGTAAAATCTCCATTTCGTTTGTGCACTACAAAGACGATCTGTGTAAATTGACTTACAAAGACAGTGGTACTTGGAAAGCGCCAACTAGAAAAGGATCTTTTGGTTTGGACTTGATTGAATCCTTGACCGAACAGCTGGAAGGAACGCTCAAAACAACAACGTTTCCTGAGACGAGTTTTGAGTTTATTTTTAGTCCAACGGAGACGGCATAATCCTATTCAATTTTTAAGGTAATATTGCAATATTACCTGAAGAGTTTTAAATTTAATCAACCTGTAAATATTTGATTTAATGAACATTAAACCGCAATCAAGCCTATAATCAAAAAAACTTCCACCCAAGTTTCTG
>JADLGD010000172.1 GCA_020849495.1 Fluviicola sp. | reverse complement strand
TTTTTAAAAGAAGTCAGTTCAAAGAAAAAGAACGTCAAATCGCACATTTAAATTTAGCTACCTTAAGTAATCAATTTAGACCACATTTTATGCTCAATGCATTGAATGGAGTTGCTGCTCAACTAGACGGAAAGCCGAAAGCTGAAATGATCATTAATCATATTGGTGAAAGCGTAGATTTACTATTTAAGGCTTCAAAATCAAATGCTTTTACACACTCTTTCGACAATGAATGGCGCTTGACACAAAACATGATTGAATTACAGCGTCTTTTATATCTACCTGATTTGATTGTTACAGTAACTGGATTAGAGCTAATTCCACCTGATTTAAAACTTCCAACTGGCATTATCCAAATCCCTGTTGAAAATGCCTTATTACATGGATTAAGACACAAAATCAAAGGAGATCAACGCCTTGAACTACATTTTTCGGAAACACTTTCAGATTATACGATCGTTATAACCGACAATGGGATTGGAAGAAAAGCAGCGGATAAACTCAATAATTTCAAGAAAAATGGTAGTGGCATTCACACCATTTCACAAATGATTAAACTACTAAATCAAATTGAAAAAAGAAAACTATCATTTGAAATTAATGACAATAATCCAGAAGGCACAAACGTAACAATAAAGGCAACAAAATGAATGAGGAGAGGTTAAAATACATGATAGTTGAGGATGTTGATGAAGTTAGACATGCGATAATCCAACGCATGAAAATGTATACAGCCTGGGAATGTTCATGCGATACAGCATATTTTGAGATTGCTTTAAAACATTTAAACGAACACAAGCCTGAACTTCTTTTTTTAGATTACTCCATTTTAGGTGGTAATTCTTTCATGCTTTTAGAACATCTTTTACAAGTTCAAGATTACGATCCTTATATCATTTTTTTTACAGGTTACATGAGTGATCAGCCAGAAATTGCTGAACAAATATTAAATAAATATCATGTTGATAAATTTCTTAATAAGCCAATATTTCAAAAGTTAACAAATCAATTGGACTCCATTCTGGCTGAAGCTTTTTTAAAGAACAATTCAAAAAAAATTAATCAATTCTTGTGGATTGAAACTATTGAAAAATTAATGATTCAAATAAATCCTGAATTAATTACCTGCTTTTATCAGTCAATTAATCCGCGTTATAAAGTTATTTTACTGGTTACTGGTGTCGAATATGAAATAAAAGCCAGTTGGTCTGATTGTGAAAAAATAGTCGTTTCATTTAATTTGAATTTCGAATACGCCAATTCACGCTATTACTACATAAACAAAAAGCATATCATTAAAAAAAAACGACCTTTTCTTTGGCTAACAGATGGAAAAAAAGTGGAAGTTACTAAAGAAAAATGGAATAAATTCATTGCATAAAAAAATACCATCTTGACAAAACTTAGATGGTATTTTGAAATTTGTTACTTGATTTTTTAATCTGGAATTACTCCTCTGTGATCACCATCTTCCCATTTTTCAAGGAAATAGTCCCTATCGTTTCTGAGAATTTCGGATCGTCGCTGCATGTTAATACCACACAGATTTTATTGTTTCTAACTTTGATATCTGGAGAAGCTGCATAATCGCATTCACCACCTCTCGCTGTGCGATTATCAATCACTTTCATGGCCAATTCCATCGGTTCTTCTTCTACATAAATGGGGTATTCTTTTTCACCGTCTATGAGAATGTTACCTCCCGGATAATCAATGTAATCATATCCGTCCATGTGCCAAAGTTGAATTGTTTGAACTGGGTTTTCGCCATTGAATGCTTCTTTGAATTGGTACTTGATGATGCCTTTTTCTAAATCCTTGGAAAGGATCACACGCGGACCAACACCAATAGAAGGATCTTCTGAATCAACATCGGCGTATTTTTCATAATAATACATCACATCTCTTTCTTCACCTTGTTCTTCCGCACCGTTCATCATTGTTGAATCTGCTTTCTGATGAGCAGCAAGTGCATTGGCTTCTTTATTAGTGTTGCTACAAGCAAAACTTAATAGCATAATACTAGATAAAATGATTGCAAGATTTTTCATGCTTATTGTACTTTAAACGTTTCTACTATTTTTTTGATGTCTGCATCTTGTGCGTTTTCCTCAACACCTTTTTGAATCACTTGCATACTTTTAAACTCGTTGTACCCTTTTTCTCTTGCATAGCGCATAGGAGCACCAATCAAAATTTGGGTGTACAAGGATTGAAGCGCTTTTTTATCCAACTGCGGCGAATCTGCTTTTGCTTGATCCAATAAGGATTTACAGTAATTGAAGAAATCAATCACATCGTTTTTGCTCAGTTTCGGAATTGCTGGTTTTGCCATTTCTTGATCAAAACCTTTTTTAGTGTGCCAAGTATGGTATGAATCTTCGGGTGCAACGTAGCCTTTTGCTTCTTCCAAAGTGCTGAAAATGTTATAGCAAAGCGCTACTTCAGCATTGTTTCCCGTGATGTTTCGAAATGTAATCACAGAATAGTTGCCGCTGTAAATAGGAAAGTAGCGTTCAATACTACCTTCTATGATTGGTTCAGCACATTCAATTTCCATGGGAACACTATCAAACTGATCTCCGCGACCAGTTGATGTTTCCAGCATTTTCTTCAATTTCGTAGAAAAAAAATAGTGTTTGACAAAATACCCATTTGTTCCTCCGACAACGGGTGTAAACCATTCTTTGTCTGCTGCTTGTTGAGCGTTTAATTGCGATCCTGCAAAGAACAGCATTCCTGCTAAAATGAGTTTTCTCATAACTTCAACGATTTTCTAAGTTCTTTGATGAAAGCATTCGCTTCAGCTTCTGAAACAAAGTAAACTTTCATTGACATGTTGTTGGTGCCTTTGATCAATTCACGGGATGGTGAAAAACGGTAGTTGTACTGAAAGGGAATGCATTCCGTGAATTCGTTACAACTGATTGCTACTTCATAAACAGGAACTCCAAATGATGTAGGATCTAGCATGGGTGTTTCTGGAACAAATAAAGTAGAAATGTCCGTGAAAGCAATGGTGAATGTTTCAAAATCAACTTGGTTGTCTTTGTTTTCTTCTAAGCCAAATGTTTGCAAGTTTGAAAATGTAATGCTCTTGTTCTTTTTGTCAATGACATAAAAGCTTTCGTACTCACTCGGATTGTAATCCAAGCCTTTGATTTTTCCTGCAGATTTTCCTGGTACAATCAACTCCTGTCCTTTAAATGATACAGGCGTTTGCGCGAAAGATAGGCCGATAAGAAAAGTGAAAATTCCTGTAAGTACAAAAGGTACTAATTGTTGTGTTTGCTGTTTCATTGTTGTTTAGTTTAAAAGTTCTTCGTTTAAAATGCTTAAGAATTGCGTAGCAAATTCCTTGTTGGAGAATTTGATGGTGAAGCTGAAGCCTGGTTTTTCTTGAATGAATTCACTGGTAGGACTAGATACAGAGCAATAACTTTTAACTACCTTGAATGCAGCGTTATCACTTGAAATGGTGACAGAATAATAGGATGTTCCATCTAAATTGTATTCTTCCATCGGCACTTCTGGGATTGCATTTAGATCAATATCACTGATCACGATGGCTTCTTTTTGAATGTTCGTATTGTTTTCAGGCGCTTCGTTTTGAAGTATTTCAACAGTTGTCAATGAAACTGTTCTGGTTTCATTGTTGATGTCCCAAAAACATTCAAGGGTTGCACCTTCTTCATACACATTCTTGATTTTTCCCGCTGTAAGACCTTGAACGGTATAAGTAGAAGTTTTGAACGGAATGCTGGTTTGAGCAATGCTCGAGTTTCCTAACTGAAAGGAAAGCAAGAGAAATAAAACTGTTTTTTTCATAGATACTATAATTTTAAAATGGTACGTGTTCTTTGAATAAATGCTATTGCTTCTTGTTCTTCTAAAAAGTAAAATCGAAGCCAAAGAGGTGAGCTGGAAAGTGTTAATTGACTTGATCCTGTTCCATGGATACAAGCCAAATGTTCAATGGATTCATTCAAATCATTGGCCATGAAATCCACATAATAATGAGGTGTTTTGAACGTACCATCATCGTAAATGGGAATCTCGAATACTTCTTTGAGATCAATGTCTTCAAAATGAATGGTGTATTGATCCACATCCACATTGTCGTTCGTTTCAAAATCCTCAAAGCGCTTTACAACAGTAGAAGTGAGGGTTCTTTGGTTGGTGTCGATGGCATAAAATCCTTCAATGATTGCTAGATTTCCTGTTTTTCCCATTAATTCACCACCCGTCTTTCCAGGAATTGAAAAAATGATTCCATTTACAACGATGGATACTTGAGAAAATGCATTCGTGTGTATGAAAAGACTGATGCAACTTAGTAGTATTAAACGCATGACCATTACAGTTTGGAGATACCGATGTTATTTACAACGATGTGCTGCAAGGATTTTTTCATTTCTGGCGCATCACTTCTAAATTCTCCTTCGCCAATGATGGCCGTATTTGGTTCATTGTCTTCTTTCAACTCGAGCCAATAACGAACTGGTCTGTTTTCTGCTGGACCTTTTAATTTTCCATCGTTGAAGCTGCTAATCAATCCGCCAAATTCCCACAAGAATCCATTGCAAGTAATTGCTGCACCATTGATTTTTACTAATTCTTCTAGGTTTGTACCGATTCCAACTCCAAATTCATCTGTAAAAGGACTTTCAGGATTGGTTGCTTCAATGGACTCAATGCGTTCGTGTAAGCTTTCCCAGTAGATGATAAATTCATCGCGTTTGCCTTTATTGACAATGGTTGCAGTAACCGTGTTTCCACTTCCAAATTGATCCAACTCTTGGTCGATGACGTTTTTTGAACCGTATTTTGTAACAATTTGTTGGTAATTGTCAGTGAGTTTCACCAAACCAAAAGACGTTTCAGTGATACTGTAACGAGGATCTTTAGTTTCACCAGTCTTGGTAGGTTCAGTAGCTGTTTCTGTTGATGTTTGCGCCTGACAAGCTAACAAAACGAGAAGTGACAGACAGAGTCCAGTTGTTTTTAACATGGGAATGAAGTTTATTGTAAACAATGGTTTATTTTGGTTGTTGAAGATTTTCTTTTACTTGTAAATTACCTAGATCAAAATAGAATTCATAATTCTCTACCTCAGTAATATCAACATAAGCGATTGATTTTCCATCCAAATCTTGTTGAGTTGAAATATCTAATTTTACATAAACAGAACCATCGGAAGCCATGTATAAGTCCTTTGACATGATTGTGCAAGCTGCAGTTACCTGTTTGTAAAAATCAAGTTTTAGAACTCCAATAGAGGTGGCGGTTCCAAGCATCTCCATCCATTTCACATCATTTAAATCGACATTGTTTGCAGGCGAATTCATTAAACTAACTTGGATTCTTTGATCATTAGTGTAAACGGGATAGGTATTTTGACTTGGAGTTAAAGTGATTCCTTCTAAATTCAAGTCGGACGTTTTCATGTAGCCACATTCCCATTCTTTATCTGGTAAACTTGTAACCTTTGCAGCAACAAAAATCCAATCTGGTAAATATTCGTTTAAACTTGTTGGGTCAATATAAACATCAGCATATCCATTCCAGATTTGTTTGTAGTTATCATAGTCTCCAACATTAGCGGCAACCTTTGCATATTCGTCCATGTTGAGAATAGCATATTTCCTTCCTTCTTTGATTCCCGCTTTGATAAAGCCAAAATCTTCAATTTTAAGTTTTTGTTGATCCCAATCCATCATAACGATTTCTCCAACTCGTGCTGGGTTTTCAGGACATGAAATGAATTTTGCTTGAATCAAATTACCTGTAAACGCATAATGTGGAAAGGGTCTTTTAGATAGTAATTCCATCTCAACACCTTCAGATGATTTGATGGATGAACCAAGTTCGACGATTCGACTAGAATAAAAAGAGGTGTAATCAAAAACACCAAATCGTACTTGTGCCTGCGTATTGAATCCGATCAAGGATAAGATTATAAAAATAGATTTCTTCATTTTTTTAAGTATTAAATGACTATTTCATTAAGTTTAAGTAACCAGTGTCTTTGTGCCAGAACAAGTCCACCACCTGCAGCGATTTCTTGATGTTACATGCTTGCTCATCGTTGTTGGCACAAGCTTGGTTGAGCGAATTGCTTCCAAAATGGAATGTTACGGTTGTTCCAACTCGGGGTAACTCAAAGTACTCGTATAGACCTTCTTTGTATTGCTCCATAATGGCATCAGTCTGACCGTTGTAGGCTTTGTCTTCAACAGTGGTCATATCTGGTAAAATGTCTTTGGTAACATCAATGAGTTGTTTTCCAACACTGAAAAAACGGATGTTTCCACCTTCAATCATTCCTTGTTCCATATCTTCATAAGCGAAAACATTCACTGAAAGGATTTCTTGTTTTTTGGAGTTTTTGAAAATGGCCATTTGGAAAACAAAGGTTCCACCACCTGTACCAGTGTCTTTGAATTCGAGAAAACCGTTGGTGTTGTCGACTGTTACCACACAGGCACCAGTTCCTGCATCCGCGGTGTAGTTTTCTCCTTTTTTGGTAATCACATAACCGTGCTTGTTTTCTTTGGAAAGCTTGTTGAAGTAGTTGATCAATTTCGATTGACTCATACTGAAATGAGTCGTAAGGGCGAAGCAAAGGGTAAAAAGGATTTGTTTCATAGTGTTATGAGTTAGCGTTGTATTTTGCCTTTGTTGCTGATGTTTAAGACGATTTCAGTTTCCATTCCTGCTGCAAGCGTTTTGAACACCATTTCGTTGTAGGAATTGATTTGTAAATTACACACAGCATCATCTCCTTTGAAACCAGCTACGCCGTTGATTTCATCAATCAATTTTCCGGTTTTGTAATTGTAGGTTTGCACATCGATGAGGTAAAACAAATTGTCAGCTTGTCCTTTGTAGAAAAATAAAATCGCAACCGAACTTTCCTTGTTCAATAAAAATCCGATACTGTTGCAAAAGGCTTCTTCTTCTTTCACATACTCGTTGCTTTGCCACAAATATTTATAGGCTAATTTTTGATCAATCGGCGCTTCAAGTGCTTGTTCCATGACATAAGAACCAATGTTTTTAGGTGGTTTCATTTCTGGGCCCATTTGAATCAAGAGTTCCATGAATTCGTCTTGAACTCCTAATGCATTGTTTTGAGCATGTAGCGTTGAAAATAACACCAAACCAATGCATAAAGCGAAGCATTGTTTGATGGATATTAATGTGTGTTTCATGAGCTTTTTTTTGTTGAAAGTATTTGATTACTTAGCGATTCACCGAATAAAACTTGTGAACGGTCATAGAATGTTAGTTAAGCAGCTAAAAAAAAGCCATCCTACAGTCGATCGACAAGAGAATGGCTTTTAAAAATTGAGGTGTGTTTTTGAATTAATGTTTCACAAAAGGAATGATTTGACGTTTTCCATTTTGCTCGATAGCGATGAAATATTGACCTTTTTCCAATGTTTGGATCGATAAACTTTCGTTTGCATCCAATGTTCCAGCTTTTACTGTTGCTCCATTTACGGAAGTGATGCTGAATTCAACACTTTGATCTGTGGAAAGACGTAAGAAATCAGCACTTGGATTTGGGTACAACGTTAAATTCAACAATTGATCTTCTTTCAAAGCGGCAGTCCCATAAAAAGTATTCATGTTTTCGATTTCCAATTCGCTTAAAGCACGCTCGTAAAGCAACACATCATCAATCCAACCTTGAAAAGCCATTTGTTGTATGTTGGTTCCGATGTAAAATGCTGTGTCTGCTGGGCCGAAAGTTAAACCAACTGATGATGGTATTTCCAAATGATTTTGAACATAATTTCCGAAATAGCCATCGATCACTCCACCATTTGCATTCGTATAATACGTCAACGCATAGCCTTTCCACTGTGTGATTTCCTCCAAAGAAGTAGATTGAGCTGTTACCGTGTAGCCATAAGTTCCTAGTTCTGTATTACCATCTAAAACTCCAAACTGAATGGTGTATGGATTGAGTTGATTGGTTTTTTGTAAGCGAATGAATTGTTGTCCATTGTATAATATGGAAATATATGTATTGATAGGCAAATTGACCAAAAAAGCACTATCCAATTTTGCGTTACAATACATGGTAATTCCTTGATTGTTTGCATTCGTTGTTTGTAAATCATTCACAACATTGTTGTAAACCAAACTTGGATTACCATCTCCAATAAATAATTCCAAAGCATTGTCTGCATTTCCGTTGACGTCCTCACCCAATGCATAGTTGTAACTTGCGTTGGAGTCAATCAGAGCATTGAGTGGAGTAGTTGAGACAAAATCACCTTCAAAATGGTGTTCGAAAATCAATCCGTTGGTTGGAATTTGAGCAAAAGCACCAGAATTAAGCATTAAAATGGTAGCCAAAGAGTAAATGTTTTTTTTCATAGATTTTAAATTTTCACCAAAGATGAAGTGTGTATTGATAGCGAAAAAAAATACCTTGTCAGCTGTTCTTTAATCCTTGTAAATGGTGAAAATTGCATCATTCTTTTAGTTGACTTTCGCCAAAGATGACAGTAATTTCTTCATGAAAATGGTTTGCATCTGAACGTTTTCCGAAGAATATACGGATGGTTCCTGGGCCTAATGATTCTTTATATGCAGGCATATTTGGCGGATAAATCATCCATTTGTGACCATTGTCCCAAGCCGTTTTCCCTTCTGCGTTTTTTGCAGAAATGAGTATGCTCCATGTTTCAGCATGACCTTCTTCAAAGTCTGATTTAATTGGTGAATAGTAATACGTTACGTTCTCGTTATCGGTACCGAAATGTTCAATGTAAACGGCTGTCATAACAGGCTGCTCGTTTTTGATTTCAAATTGTTCGCGCACCACAAAAATGGAATCACCAACAATTGCAGAATAGAACATGGAATAAGCGCCGTCCTCGTTGTAGGTTTTATCGTAACGAATCACTCCCTTCTCAGTAGGCAAAGTGTAAGTGTTGATGCCAAAAGTCCGTTGTGTTTGTCCATAATAGATTCCACAACAAGCCATCATCATAATTAAAATTCCTTTTTTCATTTTTTGAATGTTTTGCTTAAAAAAAGAGCCGGAAAGCACCGACTCTTTAACTATGAAAAAAAAACTCCTTACTGAAGTAAATTACTTAGTAATTGTGTTCTCCCTTTTAGGCCTGCTTCAACCTTCAAGATTTTTGAGTCTTTTATTCCTTTATCGTTTTTACTAGATTCCTACTATCAAAAATTGATAGGAAACTGAACAAAGAAATGTCCTTTTGATGAAGGAAATAAGAAGATCCTTGTGAACCGAATGAGATTTCTTGTAAAGAGTAAGATGGTGGCTTTTTATCAGTCTTTTTAACTTCTTCCATCTTCTCAAAGAGATATAGCTTTTTAGCAACATTTCTACGTTGTTTTCCATTCCTTTTCACTAAATTCGCGCGTCGAACAACTGATTTACTTCATTCCGTTCGACATCCAGTTATGTTACTATCATCCGTTAAATAGAGAAATAAAAATTTCCGTTTATGAGCATTTATCAAGATTACATCAAAGAAATTGAAGAAAGAAAAGCACAAGGGCTTCACCCGAAACCGATTGACAGTGCTGAATTAGTAAGCGAAATCATCGCACAAATCAAAGATGCGAACAACGCTTACCGTGCAGATTCACTCCACTTTTTTATCTACAACACGCTTCCTGGAACAACGCCAGCAGCAGGTGAAAAAGCAGCTTTCTTGAAAGAAATCATCTTGGGAAATGAAGTCGTAAACGAAATCACTCCAACTTTTGCCTTGGAATTGTTGTCGCACATGAAAGGTGGACCATCGATTGGTGTGTTGTTGGATTTAGCTTTGGGCAACGATGCAACAATCGCTAACAATGCAGCGGAAGTTTTGAAAACACAAGTGTACTTGTACGATGCAGATGCGGATCGTTTGAAAGTTGCTTACGAAGCTGGAAACGCGGTGGCGAAAGACATTTTGGAAAGCTATGCAAAAGCAGAGTTCTTTACAAAACTTCCGGATGTTCCAGAAGAAATTAAAATCGTAACGTTCATCGCTGGTGAAGGGGATATCTCAACGGATTTATTGTCGCCAGGAAACCAAGCACACTCGCGTTCAGATCGTGAGTTGCACGGGAAATGCATGATCACACCGCAAGCGCAAGAGGAAATCAAAGCTCTTCGCGCACAGCATCCAGACAAAAGCGTGATGTTGATCGCTGAAAAAGGAACGATGGGTGTTGGATCTTCACGTATGTCGGGTGTAAACAACGTAGCTTTGTGGACAGGGAAACAAGCTAGTCCTTATGTTCCTTTTGTAAACATCGCACCAATTGTGGGTGGTACAAACGGAATTTCGCCGATTTTCTTAACAACAGTTGATGTAACTGGTGGTATCGGAATCGATTTGAAAAACTGGGTGAAAAAGACAGATGCAGAAGGAAACTTGGTACGCGATGAAAACGGAGAACCTGTATTAGAACACAAATACGATGTGGCTACAGGTACTGTTTTGACGATCAATACCAAAACAAAAAAATTATACAACGGTGCTCAAGAGTTGATTGATATTTCAAAAGCCTTGACACCACAAAAAATGGAATTCATCAAAGCAGGTGGTTCTTACGCAATCGTTTTCGGTAAGAAAATTCAAACCTTTGCTTGTAAAACATTGGGAATTGCTATTCCAACCGTGTTCGCTCCTTCGAAAGAAATTTCAAATGAAGGACAAGGATTAACAGCGGTGGAGAAAATCTTCAACCGCAACGCTGTTGGAAACACACCAGGAAAAGTATTGCATGCAGGATCGGATGTGCGCGTAA
>JADLGD010000171.1 GCA_020849495.1 Fluviicola sp. | reverse complement strand
TTTGTAGGATTCCAAATGGTTTTCCTTGCTCGTTGATCGCTTCCATTAATCCAAGTGGAGTACTGTGTTCACCTCCTAAAACGGCTACAATCTTCCCTTCGTTTAATAAGGTTTTACTGCGCTCTTTCAAGTTGTTTTTCAAGCTTTCCGACATGGAATTGATGCGGTCAACCACTTCATTGAAAGGAGAGTTAGCAGTTAACTCACCGCCTTCTTCAAGAAAAGAAATGTATTGAATTGCTTCCACACACAACTCGTCGTTGATGCGTTTCATTTCTTTTGAAATAGGCGTCATGAACACCTTTGTATTCCACGCTTCTGGCAATTGTGGGTGATAGAAATCCAATTGCGTACTTGCGTCAAGGACTACTTTCGGTCCATCACTGGTACCTTTGCCATAAGAAGCTGTGGCGTCCCAAGGAACAGGAATGATGACAATAGTTGCTTCTTCTTCCTTAACAGGAAAGCCAAAAATGTTACCATTAGCAATGCCAACACCATTTGGATCAAATTGCTTTGAATTATCCATTGATCAACGTTTTCACGAAGTTTGGTAAAGCAAAACTTGCTTTGTGAATATCTGAGTTATAATAACGCAATCCTTTAGCACTTACAAAGCCATCGATAATTGCTTCATTGCTAACTGTTTTTGGATGAGCAGCATCTTTTAATCCGTATTGGAAGCTCCACATTCCCGTAGGATAAGTAGGAACATAGAATAATGAAACAGGTGCGTTCTCTTTTCCAAAAATGTGTTGTAAAGTCACATTCAATTCTGTAAATGCATGTTCATTGAATTTTGGAGATTCACCTTGAGCAACCAAGATTCCACCTGGTTTCAAAGCATTGTAGCAATTTCTATAAAATTCAACTGAGAATAAACCTTCAGCAGGTCCAACAGGATCAGATCCATCAACAATCACTAAATCATAAGATTCAGCAGCTGCTTCTTTGATATGCGCAATTCCATCTCCAACAATCAAATCCAATTTTGGATGATCAAATGCAGCAGCAATAGAAGGTAAAAATTCTTTACAAGCTTTGATTACTTCGCCATCGATTTCTACCATTGTTACTTTCTCAACACCATCGTGACGTAAAATTTCACGAACAGTACCACCGTCACCACCACCAATCACTAAAATGTTTTTCGCATTAACGTGAGTAAACATGGCAGGATGTGAAATCATTTCATGGTAATGGAATTCGTCTTTTTCAGTTGTCATGAACATATCGTCCAAAGTCAACATTTTCCCATATTTCGGAGATTCCAAAATACGTACACGTTGGAAAGGAGATTGAACATCAAAGAAAACTTCTCCTGTATAACGTAAAGACAAGGCTTGGTTATCATCTTTATCTGTAAACCAAACATTTCTAGTGTACATATCAGGATTGGTCCATTCAGCTGCTTTTTGACGCATAGATGAAATATCAAAATCATTACGCGTTAACAATTGAACAGCACCACGTTTCATCTCTAAAGCAGAGTAGTTTTTAGCACCAAAACATTCTTTTAAATAATCGAAAGAAATCCAAGCATCCATTTCACCACAAGTAAATAAATCTACTGCAGCATAACCGTATTCTGGCCATGTATGAATTGCCAAATGGCTCTCTTGAATAACTACTACACCAGAAACACCATAAGGTGAAAAATGGTGAAATGTAGAATTAATCACAGTTGCACCTGCCTTCAATGCTGCGTCAACCATGTCGCGCTCGATAGAAGATACATCATTCATAATGTGCGGATCGCACCCCATAAACTCAACAAGAATATGGTTCCCCAATGCATTACTCATTTGCCTTTAAAGTATAAATTATAAAATAAGGCGCAAAGGTAGGGTATTTGGATGGTTTTTAATGAGTTTATCGAAAAATTAATAGTGATTTAATTGGTAACTTTTATTACTTAATATGGAATAGAAATGCATTACCAATCCAATTCTTCATTTTTTCGCAATATATCCCACGTATGATCGGCCAATAATCTAACTTCTGCTACGAAAGTGTAATTGTTTTTTGAACGACCCCATTGTTCGGGTGAAATCATCGATAATAGCTGACTTTTGTTCTCTTTTTCATACAGAAAATAGATGTGATTGATGATGGGTTCAAAGCGCATTTCAGCAGTGTAAATCCGTTCAGAGATGGTTTTTCTGTTTTGTAACTTTTTTGCCTGTTCTGCTAAGAGTTGCATCTGTTCATAAATCTGATGTAACTGCATATCCGTTTGGTGCTCCATTGCACTCAAAGAACGACCTTTTATTTTGCCTTGATCTTCTGGTTTTACCAACGCACTACCAGTGTGGTGAGCATAAGGAAGTGTTCCAGGATTTTCTGTGATTTTATCTTTATCAATCGGATTGATGAATTCTTCTTTTTTGTGCATAATCTTTAAACAGAATAGTTACTATTTTGTTCCTTTAAATTAATGAAAATCGATGAATTGAAAGTGTTTTTTTATCCAAGTTTCTATTTCCAGTATCACTTCCATTCCCATTTCTAAGTGAGGATGATGTCCACAATTCGGAATTTCTTTGATGGTAACATCCGAATTTATTTTTTCAATGGAATCCAATTGTGCTTTTGTACCATACTGATCATTTGCACCTTGCATTGCTAATACAGGAATATTGATGGAAAGTATTTCTTCTCGAATGTCCCAATTTCTGAAGAAAGCAGCTTTCCATGTGTTTGCCCATGCGTAAAACAAGGCTTGTGTTTTATCTCCATGTATCGCATACAAACCATTTAATTTTCCGGCTTCAAATGCTTCAACTGCTGGAGCAATTCCTGCAATGGTTTCTTCTTCCACAAAGGTATGAGCAGCCATGGTTACAATTCCTAAACAATGTTTGTGATGTAAAGCAGCATAAATAAGAGCAATACTACCTCCGTCACTGTGACCAACAAGTATATAAGGTTGATGAAATCCTAACACTTCTTTTAGTACTTCATTTGTCTCATCGGTATAAGCATGCAAATAGTGATTGGTTCTTTCTTCAGTTATCGGACTTGATTTGCCGTGTCCACTTCGTTCAATGATGATTCCCGGTAAATTCAATCTATCACATAATAAACTGGGGAAGGATTTCCATTGAGGAATACTTCCTAGTGCTTCATGAAGAAATACCAACATTGGCTTGTCTTCAGAATAAATGCTCGGGTTGATGAAAACAATGTGAATTTGTTTATCAGCAAGTTGTATGTGCTTTTCCATGGGACATAAAAAAAGGGAAATCATCTGACTTCCCTTTAGTTGTTGATTCAATCAAATTATTTTTTTACACGCTCAACGTAAATACCTGTACGTGTATCGATTTTAATAACTTCTCCCATATCTACAAATAGGGGAACACGAACTTCAGCTCCAGTTGAAATTGTAGCAGGTTTCATCGTATTTGTTGCAGTATCACCTTTGATTCCTGGTTCAGTGTAAGTCACCTCAGAAATAATGTACATAGGTAATTCAACTACCATAGGAACTTCATCGTTTGCATCATATAAAATGTTACAAATCATACCTTCTTGTAAGAACAACGGTTTTTCAACCATTTTAGCAGGTATGTTAACTTGTTCAAATGTTTCGTTGTTCATGAAAATAAAATCAGTTCCTTCTTGGTACAAGTACTGATATTCACGGTTTTCAACACGAACGATGTCAATTTTATGTCCAGCTGAAAAGGTATTGTCAATTACTTTCCCAGTTTCAATAATTCGCAGTTTAGTTCGAACAAACGCAGGACCTTTTCCTGGCTTAACATGTTGGAATTCTATAATTTGACTAATCTTGTCGTTGTGTTTGATACACAGTCCGTTGCGGATATCTGCTGTAGTTGCCATTACTGCTAATTTTATCTTTGTGGCGCAAATATAACCAAAATTAATTGCTAATAAAAAGTGTCATTTTAACGCTTTTACTGATTTGTACTTTAAATAATCGAATAATTAGCTTTATTTTTGCAAGCAATTATGGCAAGTTTACAGTTGTTTTTAAGTGATGTTGCTGGATCTGAAATTCTATTGATTTTGGTATTCATTCTTATCTTCTTTGGTTCGAAGAGCATCCCTGGTATTGCCAGAACAATGGGTAAAACTATCCGCCAAATCAAAGATGCTTCTCAAGAAGTGCAAAATGAAATCAAAAAGTCGGGTGGCGACATGAAGAAAGATTTCGAATTGCAAAAAATGATCGATGACACCGTTGGAGGAATTGAAGAACCTTTCAGAGAACAAGCACAAACAATTGATCAAACATTCAGTGAATCCGGTGTAGCTTTTCAACCACCACCAAAATTTGTTAATCCAATGCAAAGCACAGAAACGGTGCCTTCAAAACCATTGGATCAAATTCACGACGACGAACAAGTAGAAGAAACGAAATAAAAAAAAGACCGATTCAAACGAATCGGTCTTTTGCTTTATACTTTAATGATGAATTAATCTTCATCATGATCATCTGACATTTCTATTTTGAATCCTTTTCGAACTTCAGGATGAGATATTTCACCACCTGATGTACCTACTTCTTTCGCAAAATAAGCAGCTAAAACACCAACAAGTAAAACCACTACAGAAGCGATAAATGCCATCGATTTTTTCTTCCATTCAAGAAACAACGCAATCAAAGATAAGCCAATAATTCCCCACATAAAAGGCATCAAAGCTTCTGCTTTTTCTTCGTGTTCGTGAATTAAATGGTGACTTTGTTCAGAAGCTTTTTGTACTGTTTCATGCGAACAAGTACAATCACCACCACCACAAGCGCTTGCATTGGGCATGTGTTCAATGATTTCTTCTGCTCCTTCACCTGTTGAAAAGGCAGGAATTGCTGTAATACCTGCAATTAAGAATAGTAAAAGACCAACTCTTCTAGTGACTGAAGAACGCGATAAAATACCGATTAATAAGACAATGATTCCTAAGATCAAACCAATAATCGGAAAATGGTTGATGATCAAATGTGAATGAGCTGCATTCATAATTTTTTAATTTTAGTTTATGTGAAATTAATCAGTTTGATAATATAAAAGATGAAACATCGAAAATCTAATAAACAAGCGATGTTGATAAGTGTTAGTTTAATTTTCGAGCAAGTTCTTCTCCTACTAAACTGCCAATAGCTACACCCATTCCTCCCATACGAACGCCAATACCAATGTTTTTAGATGTTAGTTCGATAATTGGTTTTTTCTCATTGCCAACTCCCATGATGCCAGACCATTGATAATCAATTTGAAACGATTCATTGGGGATGATGTGTTCTTTAAGGAGATGGATGAGCGCATTTGTAATTAAAGGAGTTTGTTCAAAAGAAGTGGTGGTTTCTCCTTCAAAATCAAGGTTTCTTCCCCCTCCAAGTAAAATGCGATTTCCAACAGAACGGAAATAATAATATCCTTTTTGGTAATGGAAGGTTCCTGGAAGTGGGGCAGAACTCAATTCACTCGTTACTAGAACTTGCGCTCTTGCTGGTAAAACACGTTTGTCTTTTAAAAATGATTGTGCAAAGCCATTTACAGTTATGGCAACTTTAGCGGTTTTTAGTTCACCAAAATTGGTTTGAATGATTACCTGATTCGAAGAGTCAGTTACTTGCTCTACTTGAATTCCATTCAATACCGAAATAGCATGTTGCGCTAAAAGCATATTAGATGCATGAATGAGATTTCCAGTTAATAGATCACCTTCCAAACGATTAAAGTATCCGCCATGTATTCCCTGAAAGCCACATTTTGCAGCAATATCATTGTCGTATGAAAAGCAGTTGTCTTCTCCTGTAATGCGTTTTATTTGATCATTGAAGTAGGAGATTTTGTCATCAAATGCTTGTTTTGATGAAGCTTCATGTTGTGTTAACAAATCCCATGAGCCATTTATTTTTAGACCAATTTGTTGGGGTGAAAACCGTTCTTGTAAGCGTTTTAATCCTTCATAGCGCATTGCTACTGTATCCCACACAGCTGATTCATTCATGGTTTTTAAATCATCTGCTAATTCGGTTACACTACCAAAACAAGCAAAGCCAGCGTTTTTGGTGCTAGCTCCAGTAGATAAATACCCACGTTCTAAGAGTACAATTTTTGCTTTGGGATGTAGTTTTCTCAACTCAATGGCGCAGGCAATTCCAACAATTCCACCTCCGATAACTGCGAAATCAATTCCTTCTGTGATGGCTTGTTTTTCCCAAAAACTTAAGTCGTTAAATTGTAGCATTTTCAAGCGAATTACTGAACTTTTTTAATGATATTTGTAGAATTTTGCATACGAAGTTAAACCAAATTTGTAACTGGTTGTACAGGGCTTCGTTTAAACAGAGAATATGAAACTTTTATATACGCTTCTTTTTTTGATTTTCAGTGGTTTAACTGCTTCTGCCCAAGAAATGGTTGATGTCTTTGTGATTACAAAAGATTTTAAAACCGATAAAAAAGAAGGGGGAGTTACGGTTCGAATCTTAGATGGATCAACCGTTGTTCAGTCTGCTGTCAGCCCAGCAAATGGTAAAGTGAGCATGCAAGCTCCAGCTGGGAAGGTTTATAAATTGGAGATTTCTAAAGCTGGAAAAGTAACTCGATATGCAACCCTCAATCTGAAAGGTGTTTCTTCTGAATCTGTTCAAGGAGCTGGAAATGTTCGAACTCAAGACATTCCAATTGGTTTGTTTGAAGAACTACCAAATGTTGATTATTCTTATGTTAAAAGCAATCCTTTTACGGAATTTTATTTTGAATCTGGCAATCCTGTATTAAAATACGATGATATTGTTGCAGATAGAATGGCCAAAAAAATTGAAAAAATCATTGCCGAATCAGATGCTCAAAAAGGACAGAATGATGCAAAATTCAATGAAGCCATCAAGAATGCAGATGCATTGTACACTCAGAAAAAATACGAAGAAGCATTAAAGGCATATCAAGCTGCTTTGGCGTTAAAACCAGAAGACAAACATGCAAATGAACGTTTTATAGAGATTGAAGGGATTTTAAAAGCACAAAAAAATGCCAATGCTGCTAATGCACAAGTGGAAGAAGATTACAAGAATTTAATTACTGCTGCTAATACGCTACGCGATCAGAAAAAATACGATGAAGCAATTGCTAAATACCAAGAAGCATTAACCAAAAAACAAGAACAATATCCGAAAGATGAAATTGTAAAATGTCAAACTGCTGCTGCAAATGCTAAGAAAGATGCTGAAAACCAAGCGAAGTACGATGATGCAATGAAGGCTGCTGCTGGATTTGTAACTCAAAAAAGCTGGATGGCTGCGAAAGACAAATACAAAGAAGCATTAAAAGCGAAGCCAAATGATCCAACAGCATTAGCTAAAATTGCTGAGATTGATGGGAAATTGAATGAGCAAAAATCGGAGCAAGATAAAAAGAAGAAATTTGATGAAACAGTGACCGCAGCTGATGCCTTATTTGGTCAAGAAAAATGGGCGGAAGCAAAAGCAAAATATGCTGAAGCAATGGCTTTAAATTCTTCTGCAGCTTATCCTGTAGAAAAATCGAAAGAATGTGATGCGAAATTAGCAGAGATTGAAGCTGCAAAAGCAAAAGAAGCTCAAATTACTAAATTATTAGCTGAAGGAAACACTGCTTTTGATGCTAAACAATGGCCAGCTTCTAAAGCGAAATACCAAGAAGTGATTAAGTTAGATGCTACAAATGCAACTGCAACAGCGCGTTTAACCGAAATTGAATCAAAAATTGCAGAAGAAAAAGCAAATGCTGAAAAGATTGCTCAAGCTAAAAAATTAGTGACAGAAGGTGATGCTTTAGCTAAAGCTACTAAGAATGAGGATGCAAAAGCAAAATATGTTCAAGCACAAGCTTTGTATGAAGATCCAGCTGTAAAAGCAAAAATTGATGCAATTGATGCTTTGCTTGCAAGTGCTGCTCAAAAAGCGGAATTAAAAGCGAAGTTTGATAAAGCGATTCAAGAAGGTGATGCCGCTTTAGCAGCAAATGATTTAGCAGGAGCAAAAGCAAAGTATACAGAAGCGGGGACTTTAGACGCGGCTTCTCCTTTGCCAAAACAAAAAATAGCAGAAGTTGATAAGCGTATTGCTGCCAATCAAGCAGCAGCGGATAAAGAAAAAAAATACAGCGAAGCTTATTTAAAAGGAGTAGAAGCTCTAAATGCAAAAGATTATCCTACTGCGAAAACAAAACTATTAGAAGCTGTTGCAGCGGATAATACCAAACAAGAAGCAAAAGATAAATTAGCTGAAGTTGATAAAATCATTGCTGATAATGCTGCTCAAGCTGCGAATCAAGCTAAATACGAAGCTGCAATTAAAGCTGGAAACGAATTGCAAACTGCTGGTAAATTGGCAGAAGCAAAAGTGAAGTTCCAAGATGCACAGAAATTGGATCCGGCTCAAACTTTACCGGCAACAAAAATCAAAGAAATTGATGATGCTTTGGCAAATGCTGACAAAGCAAAACAAGTCAATCAGTTGATTACTGATGGGACAACAGCTTTGACGAAGAAAGATGCTACAACAGCTAAAGCAAAGTTTGAACAAGCATTGGCTTTGGATCCTTCCAACACACAAGCATCCGCTAAATTGCAAGAAGTTGCAAAATTAGAAGCTGATTTAGCAAATGAAGCAGCGAATAAAGCGAAGTTTGATGGTTTGAAAAAAGAGGGGATGGATTTGTTTGCGGCTGGAAATTATGAAGGTGCTAAACAAAAGTTGAATGAAGCAAAAGCAATCAAAGCAGATGCTGAAATTGACAAAAAACTAACTGAAATTGACAAGAAAATTGCTGAAACAGCTGCTCAAGCTGAGACGAAAGCAAAATATGATAAAGCAATTGCAGATGCATCAAGTTTATTGACAGGAGGAAAATTGGCTGAGGCAAAAGCTAAATACCAAGAAGCTTCTAAGATTGATCCTTCTCAAACATTGCCTTTAGATAAAATAAAAGAGATCGATTCACAAATTGCTGCTACGCAAAAACAACAACAAATCACAACATTGTTAGCAGAAGGGAATACGGCTTTAGATGCAAAACAATATCCAGCAGCAAAGACAAAATTCCAACAAGTTTTAGCTTTAGATGCAACAAATGCAGAAGCGAAATCAAAATTAGATGCAGCGATTAAAGCGGAGAATGATTTGGCAAGTGAGGCAGACAAACAAGCTAAATTGACCAAATTAAAAGCTGATGGAACAGCATTGATGGGGCAAGCTAAATATCAAGATGCAAAAAACAAGTTTGTTGAAGCAAACACAATTGAAATTGACCCTGCAATAACTGCAAAAATTGCCGAATGTGATGCTAAAATTGCAGAGGCAGCTAAAGGTGCAGAAACGGAGCAAAAATATGCAACTGCTATCGCAGAAGGGAAAGCACTTGAAGCAGCCAAAAATTATGACGGTGCGATTGCGAAGTTCAATGAAGCATTAAATTTTAAAGATGCTCAAGAACCAAAAGATCGAATAGCTGCAATCAATAAAATCAAAGAAAATTTACTTAATCAAGCTCAGTTAGATGCACAAGCTGCTGAAAAAGAACAGCGCTATAACAACTTCATGAATGAAGCGAAAACATTAGAAGCAGCTAAAAATTATGATGGGGCAATTGCAAAATACAACGAAGCACTTGGAGTAAAAGTAGCTCAAGAGCCAAAAGATCGTATTGCAGCAATTAATAAAATCAAAGAGGATCAAGCTAAACAAGCGATATTAGATGCACAAGCTGTTCAAGGTGCTGAGAAAGAATTAAAATACACAACAGCTTTAACTGAAGGTAAAGCTCTAGAAGCTGCAAAGAATTACGATGGAGCCATTGCAAAGTACAATGAAGCATTGACTTATAAATCAGCACAAGAACCACAAGATCGAATTGCAGCGATTAACAAATTGAAATCCGAATCAAATCAAAAAGAACAACAGTTTTTAGACTTGGTTAAAAAAGGAGATACAGAAGTTAGCAATAAAGATTTCTTAAATGCAATTAAATCGTTTGATCAAGCTTTAGCTATAAAAAATGATCCAGCTATTGTTGCTAAAAGATCTGCTGCTGAAGCAGCCTCTAAAACAGAAAGTGAATCGGCTGAACAACAACAGTATCAAAAAATATTAGATGTTGGACAAAAAGCTATTGATGAGAAAAATTATGTGAAAGCAAAAGAAATGTACAACCGTGCATTGAGTTTGAGACCAACAGATCCACTACCAAAACAAAAAATTGCTGAAATTGATGGATTAATCAAAGCAGAAAAAGAAGCACAAGATAAATTGGTAGCTTATAGTAAAAAAGTAACAGAAGCAGAAGCTGCTGCAAAAGCAGGGAAAATAGAAAATGCGATCTCTTTGTTTGAACAAGCAAAAACGATCAAGCCGGATGAGATTGTTCCTGATAATCGCATCGCTGAATTGAAAGCATTACTTTCAAATGTTGTAGATCCTCAAGTAGAAATCAATAAACGCTATCAAGCTGCTATGGATGCTGGAAATGCAGCAGCAACATCGAAAAATTTCAACGGAGCTTTGACGAAATACCAAGAAGCTTTAAGTATCAAAGCAAATGATAAAGCGGCTCAAGATAAAATAGCAGAAATGCAACAGTTGTTAGATGACATTGCTAAAAACAACAAAAACAAAGCTGAAATAGATGCCCTGATTGCAAAAGCAGATGCATTGTTTAATGATTCAAAATGGTCGGAAGCTAAAACAGCATATGAAGTAGTGCTTTCCAAAGACGGATCGAATGTTTATTCAACCAATCAGATTGCATTGTGTGATTTAAATATGAAAGATGATCGCAATAAAGAAATCGAAAAAGAATACCGAAAAATTATTGCTAAAGCAGATGAAAACTTCAATACGGCTGATTATAAAAAAGCAGTTGATTATTATCAAAGAGCTTTGAAAAATAGACCAACTGATCCATATCCAAAGAAAAAATTGGCAGAAATTGAACAGTTGTTGAAACCAAAAACACCGAAAACAGTTACTCCACCTGTTGTGACACCGCCAGTTGTTGCGACATTGGATTCATTGCCGAAAATTCAAGGGACTCAAACAGATAATTCATTAGTTGAAGGAGCTGGGCGTTTAGAAGCTGCTTCTGCTCAACGAAAAGGAAGAATCGGTTCTCGTTTTAAAAAACGTGTTGATAAAATCAATGATCAATCAGGTGTGTTGAGTGATAAACAAAAAGCGAAGACACTTGAAAATGATGGTACTTTAGCGACCATTCAACAGCAAAATTCAAAAACGGCTGATAGTTCAGATGTCAATAGACAAGAGAATGTTTCTATAATTGATGTGAAAGAAGGTATCATTGATGGTGAAGCTTTAGTTTCAAATACGATTGAAGAAGCAGATGCACAAGATCAAAAAAGCCAATTAAATGTTGCAACGAAGTCTGCTGAAGAGCAAAATAGTATTTTGGATGGATCAGCAGTTGAAAATCACGATGTATTAGACAAGAAAACAAAGGAATTAGAAACGAATACAGGTGTAACTATTTCTGATGACCATAAGCAAAACATCAACAATGATGTCCAATTTATGGATATTAAAATCAATAACTCAAACAAAACAATTGATGATTTTAATGAACACAAAGAAGTTGAATCTTATGTTTTGGAAGTTGATCAAAAAGTAGCTGAAAACAACACTGTAAATGATGATAAAGAAGCTTCAAGCATCGAGGCAATGGAAACAAAACTAGTTGTTATATCAGATGTAGTTGCTGCAAAAGATATGGAAGATGTCAAACAATCTCCTGTAAATAAAGAAGAATTGAATAAGGTTCAACAAGTTTACAATGATCAATCTACTGCTGATGCAGAAGAGCACAGTGAAAATTCGTTGAAATTCAAAGAAAGTATCAATACAAAAGAGCAAGTTGTCATTGATTTTGAAGCTACTACTGGAGAGTCTAGAAAAGAAAATGCTGAATATTTAGAGAAAGGTACGATAGCTAAAGAAGAGTTGGATCGTGCTGATTTCAATGAAACGTATGAAAAATCTTTGAATAATAAATCAGTCATAATAAATGAAGTCATAGAGTTGGAAAAATATGCTGACTTACCTTCAGTTGTTAGTGAGGCAAATACTGTAAGTTATCAAGAAATCAATAAAGGTGAACAAGCTAAAGGGATTGAGGTAGCTCAAGAACAGCAATTAAAACATGAAGCAAATCAACAGGTTTTAAATAACAGCAAAACGGAAGTTGAACAAAAAACAATTGATGAAGCTGGTCAATCAAATAATAATGCAGAAGTTTTGAAATCTACTCAAAATGGATTAGGTGATGCTGATGTAGCCTTGTCAAAAGAACAAACTGACAAATCACAATCTGCAAAACAATTACTTGCAGCAATTGAAAAGAAAGAAATCAAGTTTGATGAAAAAACAGCTAATGACATAGGAAAGTTATTCCCTGAAGGGGTTTCACAAGAACAATACGACCAAAATGGATCAGACGGTTTAGTTTCTGCTATCGTTACTCGTCGTATTGTTGTTAAAAATGGACATGGGGATGTTTATTTACGTATCCAAACAGTTGAAGGGATCACGTTCTCAAAAAATGGCCAACCATGTACAGAGATTACTTGGCAACGTGAAACACAAGATTCAATGTTAAAGCGAAATTATTAATCAATTGAAGTAATTAATAGTGAACTGTGAGTAACTCCTTTGTTGCTCACAGTTTTTTGTTGGTTTAAACTTTAATTTCGTTCGAACAACAATAAGCGTTGTTTTGAAAGATGAGAGTACATTTTATAGCAATTGGAGGCAGTGCAATGCATAATTTAGCGATTGCATTGTCACGAAAAGGAGCAACTGTAACAGGATCTGATGATGAGATTTTTGAACCTTCAAGAACTCGATTAGAAAAACAAGGTATTTTGCCAGTTTCTATTGGATGGTTTCCCGAAAAGATCACTTCTGAATTGGATGCTGTCATTCTTGGAATGCATGCTCGTGAGGATAATCCTGAATTATTAAAAGCAAAGGAATTAGGCTTATCCATCTATTCTTATCCGGAGTATTTGTATGAACAGAGTAAGGATAAACACCGTATTGTAATTGGTGGAAGTCATGGAAAAACGACAATTACTTCCATGTTATTACATGTTGTGAATGAACTCCATTTAAATGTTGATTACATGGTTGGTGCGCAGTTAGAAGGCTATGATTGTATGGTGAAACTTTCTGAAGATGCGAAATTCATGATTTTAGAAGGCGACGAGTATTTGAGTTCTCCCATTGATCGCAGACCCAAATTCCACTTGTATAAACCGCATACAGCTATTATTTCTGGTATTGCTTGGGATCACATCAACGTTTTTCCTACTTGGGACAATTACATTGAACAGTTTGATGTATTCTGTCAGTTAATTGAGCCCAATGGCGTTTTAATTGCCAATCAAGAAGATCCAGAAGTCAAGAAATTGGGTGAAAAGTATGCCGGACAATTGAATGTGAAAGCATATCAAACGCCTAAATATGTAGTCACCAAAACAGGTACAACTTTAACACATAATGATAAGGAATATCAGTTGTCTGTTTTTGGAGCTCACAATTTGCAAAATTTGATGGGGGCAATGTATTTGGCCGAATCTTTAGGAATTGATAATCATGATTTCCTGACGGCCATTCAAACATTCACAGGTGCAGGGAAACGCTTGCAAAAAGTGGTTGAAAACGAGTCCTTCACTTTGTTTAAAGATTTTGCACATTCACCATCCAAATTAAAAGCAACAACAAAAGCCGTCAAAGAACAGTTTCCCTCTCGCAATGTAGTTGCATGTATGGAATTGCATACGTTTTCATCCTTACGTAAAGAATTTTTACCATTATATGATGGAGCCATGGATGCAGCCGATGAAGCTTTGGTGTATTTCAGTCCAGAAGTTGTAAAACACAAAAAGTTGGAACCCTTATCCATTGAATTGGTACAGGCTGCTTTTGGAGGAAAAGTAAAAGTTGTCAATGATACTTCTGAAGTATTGGAATACATCCGTTCAAAAAAATGGAACGATGCCGTTTTATTAATGATGAGTTCTGGAAATTTCGACGGAATCGATTACGATGCTTTAGGGATAGAATTAACGAAATAAAAAAAGCGGCTAAGGCCGCTTTTTGGTTATAATGTCCGCTGTTTAAAAAGGATTCGCCTAAAAACAACTGTCAAAATGATTGAATTGATTGTTGAAAGCAAAAGCATTCCTAATAATGAAATCGTCATTGTAGAAGAAGGACTAAAGATTGCTTTTTGATTGGCGATTGCTTTATCAAAAATTTCTTCTCTTGTCAACGATTCCATCTCAGGACTTTTTCTAAGTTCCTTCATCTGTTTTGGATCGTCTAACATTTTATTGACTTGTTGTTCAGCAATTGCTAATTGACGTTCGTTGTATCCAGGATTGATCTTCGCATAATACAAATAAATCAACCCAGAAACGATGATGGTGTAAACCAATCCACCGCCGAGGGTGTTTTTAATATCTCCCAATGCGCTGCTTTCTGCTCTTACTTCTTGTCTTTTTTCAGCTAATGTTCCAATAGTCATCGCTAATAACAAACACAAGATGTTCCACATCACCTGGAATTTTACTTCACTTTCATTTTGAAGTATCTGAGCATAAAAAAAAGACATTTTTCCTGCAAACCATATTCCGGCAAAAAGAACTGCAATTTTTAAAGAAATTCTCATAGTGTAAAATCTAAAAGGCCCACCGAAGCAGGACTTTATGTATTATGAATTCATTGAAACTAAAAACTCTTCGTTTGAACGCGTGTTTTCCATGTGTCCTTTTACAAACTCCATGGCTTCTACTGGGTTCATGTCTGCGATGAATTTTCGCAACAACCAAACGCGTTGTAAGACATCTTTTTTCACCAACAAGTCTTCACGACGAGTTCCAGAAGCGATAATATCAATAGCTGGATAAATACGGCGATTTGAAATCTTACGATCCAATTGCAACTCCATGTTACCTGTACCTTTAAACTCTTCAAAGATAACTTCGTCCATTTTAGATCCTGTTTCAGTTAAAGCTGTAGCAAGAATGGATAGAGACCCTCCGTTTTCAATTTTACGAGCTGCACCAAAGAAACGTTTTGGTTTGTGTAATGCATTTGCATCCACACCACCAGAAAGTACTTTACCAGAAGCAGGTGAAACAGTATTGTAAGCACGAGCCAAACGTGTGATGGAATCCAAAAGGATCACCACATCATGTCCACACTCTACCATGCGTTTTGCTTTTTCCAAAACAATGTTCGCCACTTTTACATGTCGGTCTGCTGGCTCATCAAAAGTAGAAGCAACTACTTCAGCTTTTACACTACGTGCCATGTCAGTCACCTCTTCTGGACGTTCATCAATCAACAAAACGATCAAATAAACTTCAGGATGATTCGCTGCAATTGCATTCGCCACATCTTTCAATAACATGGTTTTACCTGTCTTAGGCTGCGCCACGATCATTCCGCGTTGTCCTTTACCAATTGGAGCAAATAAATCCATTACACGCGTCGACATGGATTCTTCTTTGTGTCCAGTTAACTTGAACTTTTCATCTGGGAAAAGCGGTGTTAAGTATTCAAAAGGAACACGGTCACGAATATAACTTGGATGACGGCCGTTGATAGAATCCACTTTCACCAAAGGGAAGAATTTTTCTCCTTCACGTGGCGGGCGAATGGTCCCACGAACAGTATCACCAGTTTTTAAACCAAATAATTTGATTTGGCTTTGAGAAACATAGACATCATCCGGTGATGGTAAGTAGTTGTAATCCGATGAACGCAAGAAGCCGTATCCATCTTGAATCACTTCCAATACACCTTCTGCTGTAACAATACCAACCAAGTTGTACGCTTCTTCATCTACTTTTTCATCAGCAGCTTGCTGATTGTGTTGGTTTTGATGTTGAGGACGTTGTTGATTCGGATTGTTGTGTTGTGGGCGATTTTGGTTCTGTTGGTTTGGATTGTTGTTGTTATTATTATTTCCTGCAGGTCGTTCAGCTCTTTCCTGACGTTCTGGACGTTGTTCTTGTCCTTGATTTCCACCTTCAGCATTTTGATTTTGTTGAAAACGCTGTTTTTGAAAACCTTGTCGTTGCTGACCACCATTTTGTTGACCTTGTCTTTGAACACGTTCAAAAGGTTGTGCTGGACGCTCACCTTGTGGACGATCCTGTTTTTTAGGTTCACTCGGTGTACTTGTTGTTTCTGCAACAACGGGTGTTTCTGCAGGAGTTGTATCATTTGCTACTGTATCTGCTGATTTTCGAGGACGTAATTTACGATCGTTTTTTTCAACAGGCACTTCAACTGTTTCTTCTTTTGAAGCTGCTGGAATAACAGGTGCTTCAGAAGTTTCTGTAAACAAATCTTTTTTAGAAGGATTTGAAGTAGCTACAGGAGCTGCGTTTTTTCTAGGTCTACCTTTTGATGATTTTTCAGCAGGTGAAGATTCAGTTGTTGTAGTTGTAGTAGTTGCTGAATTCCCTTTAGAAATTAAATCGATTAACTCATTTTTTTTAAATGATTCAACTTTTTTAATACCTAGTTCTTTAGCAATTTCTCTTAATTCTGGTAATAACTTACCCTCTAAGTTTAGATTATTCATATAAAGTCTTTGGACTAACTAATTGTATTCGAATGAATACCTGCGAACTGCATGTGTGATTGTCATTAATTGACGTTGCAATTATACAAATATTACAGACACAAAACACATTGATTAAAAAAAAGTTTAAAACCACTGCATTTTGTTTTCTGCTTTATACTCTTAAATTTGTTCACGCTACTTTTAGCGATAAATACTTTCTATGATGAAATCACCATTTTCTCTTTTTTGGTACATAACGCTTTTTGCGCTTTGTGGATTTTTGTTTTTCCTTGAATCTAAATTGCCTCAAGTTAATCCTGTTGTATTTCAAGTAGCTCGTTATTTAGGAATGGGGTATTTGTTGGCCATTTCGTTTATGCGAAAAAAATTGTCTTTGTGGATTTTTTCAGCCATGTTAATAGGAGTGGAGGTAGGAATCGATTTTCCTCAGTTTTCAATGGAAATGAAACGCTTTGGTGATATTTTCTTGCGTTTAATCAAAACCTTAGTAGCACCTTTATTATTTTCTACAGTGGTTGTTGGAATTGCTGGTCATAGTAATTTGAAACAAGTAGGAAGAATCGGTTTGAAAAGTATCATCTACTTTGAAGTAGTGACCACTTTTGCTTTGTTCATTGGTTTGTTAGCCATCAATATTTCCCAAGCTGGAGTTGGTGTAAAAGACACCAATGTAACAACCGCAGTGAAGGAGAAATCAACTGAATTATTGGCTCAATTAGAGAAACCAAAGGATCATTTGGTGGAGATATTTCCAGAGAATTTTGCGAAAGCGATTGTAGAAAATCAAGTGTTACAAATTGTGATTTTCTCTGTTTTGTTTGCCATTGCTTTAAGTTTAATCAAAAATGTAAAGCACAAAGAAACGATGTTGCATTGGACAGAAAGTCTTTCAGAAGTGATGTTCAAATTCACCGATTTGGTTATGTACATTGCTCCGTTGGCTGTGTTTGGTGCCATTGCAAGTACCATTTCTAAATCCGGAATAGATGTGTTGACCAACTTACTCAAATTAGTAGGGACACTGTATGTTGGTTTGATCATTTTTGTATTGACAGTGCTTTTACCGATTGCTTTAATGGCGAAAATTCCCATTAAACGTTTCCTTGGAGCAATAACAGAACCATTATCGATCGCATTTGCTACCGCATCGAGTGAGGCAGCTTTGCCTAAAGCCTTGGAAAACATGGAGAAATTTGGTGTTCCTAAAAAGATTGTCGGTTTTGTTATTCCTACTGGTTATAGTTTCAACCTGGATGGAACAACACTTTACCTTTCTATGGCCACTGTTTTTGTGGCGCAAATGTGTGGTGTACAGTTAACAATTGGACAGCAAATCGCTATTTGTTTAACATTGATGCTAACCAGTAAAGGAGTTGCAGGTGTTCGTGGTGCTTCATTTGTGATTTTGACAACTACTTTAATGGATTACAAACATTTGGGCTTGGATTACGAAAAAGCGGGTATTATACTCGGTGTTGATGCATTGATGGATATGGCTAGAACTTCTGTGAATGTATTGGGGAATTGTTTGGCTTCAGCAGTTGTAGCTAGAAGTGAAGGTGAATTAGTGTTAGACGCGCCAAAAGTGAAAGAAATTGATGCTGAATCTGAATTGTTTGGAGATTAAAAAAAGGTGACCAACATTCATTGAATCACCTTTGTATTGAGTTGTTGGGAATGCTTAATGATGTGCTTTGCAAGTAAGAAATTGCATTTTCAATTCCAAGTTTTCTTTCTCAATGTTACGTTCAACATTAGAAGTTTGAATCGTTGAGTTTTTGAATACTGTATTGTTTTGTTTTGAACCATTTGAAATAGCATCAACAACAAAATAAACGCAAACAATTGCAACAGTGAAGAATAGTAATCGGCTTAGCATTTTCATGAAGCAAATATAGGACAGTTCCATTTTACAATAAATGTCCTTTTAGCTAAGTGTAGTTTTCGTCGATTAAAATGCGTGATTCGTCGAACTAAAGTTTCTCTGCTAAATATTTCCCTGTAAAACTAGCAGCTACTGATATCAATTCTTCAGGTGTGCCTTCAGCTACAATGTTACCTCCGTTATCTCCACCATCTGGACCAATATCAATGATCCAATCTGCTGATTTAATGACTTCCATGTTGTGTTCAATCACAATGATCGAGTGTCCGTCATCGACTAAACGATTAAAAGCTATCAATAATTTTTCAATATCGTAAAAATGCAAACCTGTTGTTGGTTCGTCAAATATGAATAAGGTTTTTTTGCTGTTTTGAGCGCCTTTGATTAAAAAGGAAGCCAGTTTTACACGTTGCGCTTCACCACCACTTAAGGAACTACTGGATTGTCCCATTTGTAAGTAACCCAAACCAACATCTTCCAAAGGTTGAATCTTTTGAATGATTTTTTCTTCCAGTTTGTCTTTTCCTTCTTTGAAGAATGCCAAAGCAGTTGAAATATCCATTTGCAAAATATCTGCAATGCTTTTCTCACGATACAATACATCCAATGCTTCTTGTTTGTAGCGGGATCCATTACAAGCTTCACATTTTAAATGCACATCGGCCATGAATTGCATGCTAACTGTAACAACACCTTCGCCTTCACACATTTCACATCTTCCACCTTCCACATTAAAGGAAAAGAATCCAGCTTTGTAACCGTTGTGTTTGGATGCATTTTGTCGAGCAAACAATTCGCGAATATCATCGAATGCTTTCACATAAGTAACTGGATTGCTTCGCGAAGATTTTCCAATAGGATTTTGATCAATTAATTCAATTTCGGAAATGGTATTCAAATCTCCTTCAATGCGTTTGAAATTTCCTTGGTAATCTCCAAATTGACCAAGCGTTTTTCTGATGGCTGGATACAAAATATCCTTTACCAAAGTTGATTTACCCGAACCACTAACACCAGTCACTGCAACAATTCGATTCAATGGAAAATCAACAGAGATGTTTTTTAAATTGTGTTCTTTCGCACCAATAACGCTGATTTTGTTTTTGCCGGTTCTACGTTTTGTTGGAACTTCAATTTTTCGTTTCCCACACAAATATGCTGCTGTGAGACTGTTTTCGGCTTCGTTTAATTTTGAATAAGGACCTTGAAAGACCAATTCACCTCCAAACTTACCCGCTGCTGGACCAATATCGATGATTTCGTCTGCAGCTTTCATCATGTCTTCTTCGTGTTCAACTACAATTACTGTATTCCCTAAATCTCTTAAGCGTTTTAACACTGAAATCAACCGTTCGGTATCTCTAGGATGTAAGCCAATACTTGGTTCATCTAAAATATACATGGATCCCACCAAACTACTTCCCAATGAAGTTGCCAAGTTGATGCGTTGTGATTCTCCACCAGATAAAGTGTTTGCAGAACGATTCAAAGTCAAATAACCTAAACCAACATCGCACAAGAAATTCAGGCGTTGAATAATTTCGGGTAAAATGCGCTTTGTAACTTGGCGATCATGATCTGAAACTTCCAGGTTTTCAAAAAACGGTTTAATCTGATTGATGGGCATCAATACAATTTCACGGATGCTTTTTCCTCCGACCTTGACATAATTTGCATCGTGTCTCAAGCGTGTACCATGACACTCAGGGCAACTCGTTTTTCCTCTGTAACGCGAAAGCATCACACGGTATTGAATTTTATACGATTGACTTTCTAAGTGTTTGAAGAAATCATTGAGTCCGGTGAAGTACTTGTTTCCCGTCCACAACAATTCCATCTGTTCAGCTGTCAATTCTTCTACAGGACGGTGAATTGGAAAATCAAACTGTCGTGAATTAAGGGTGAGTTCTTTTAAATATTCTCCCATCACTTCACCTTTCCAGGGAACAATGGCACCTTCATACACACTTAAACTCGGATCAGGAATCACCAAATTGGGATCGATTCCAATGACAGAACCATAACCTTCACAAGTTTTACAAGCTCCAAATGGATTGTTGAAAGTAAATAGGTGAGGACTTGGTTCTACGAAACTCATTCCATCCAATTCAAAAAGCGAAGAGAAAACGGTTTCTTCCATACTTCCCATTTGAATGACGCTGCATTCTCCATTTCCTTCCATGAAGGCCAATTGAACAGAATCAGCCAATCGACCTTTGGTTTCTTGATCTAAATCTTGGGTCACAATACGGTCAATAACCAATTGAAAAGGAGCAGTCGGATCAATTGTTTTGGGATCTAATTCCTCTAATTGTTTGATTTCATAATTGATGAGTACACGACTGTAGCCTTGGTCTTTCAATAGTTTCAGTGAACGATCAATACCGTATTTTTCCAAGTGAGTAAAAGGAGCACATATCAATAAGCGAATATCGTTTTCAAATTGATCGATGAAGTTGACCACATCTGTGACACTGTCTTTTTTCACTTCACGATTCGAAATAGGGGAGATTGTTTTCCCAATTCGTGCAAACAGCAATTTTAAGTAATCGTATATTTCGGTTGTTGTTCCAACTGTAGAACGAGGATTATTGGAAATCACTTTTTGTTGGATAGCAATAGCTGGAGCAATTCCTTTGATAAAATCAGTTTCGGGTTTGTCTAATTTGCCTAAAAATTGGCGTGCATAAGAAGATAAACTTTCAATGTATCTCCTTTGACCTTCCGCATAAAGTGTGTCAAAAGCCAAGGAAGATTTACCTGAACCAGAAAGTCCAGTGATGACACTTAGTTTACCGTGTTCAATTTTAACTTCTAAGTCTTTCAGGTTATTGACTTTTGCACCTTTTATATGAATGTATTTTTCAGACATGTGACAAATTTCGGAAATCTCTTCTAATTGAAAGAGAAGTAAAGCGTTTAAATCAGTTATTTTTCAACAACATTTCAAAGGAGTAATAGTTTACTTTCTTTTATTGCATGAAATAGAAAAATTTAAGTTTTTTTTGTTTTTTTAAATTTAAGTTCTATCTTCGGTCAAATTAAACGCATAAGCCTATAGAGTAAATTCTACATTAAAAGTTCTTAAACACGCAGTTAAACTATTAAGAGTAGAATTATGGCTATGCAATTCCTAGACGATCACAAGCTAGTTCAAAGTTATTTGGAGGGTAACGAACAAGCATTCGAAGTACTACTACTTCGTCACAAAGACAAAATCTATCGATCAATTTACAACAAAGTTCGCGAGCGAGATTTGGCGGAAGATATTTTCCAAGAAGCATTCATGAAGATTATCCAAACTTTAAAATTGGGTAATTACAATGAAGAAGGAAAGTTCTTGCCTTGGGCGATGCGAATTGCTCAGAACTTGGTCATCGACTATTTCCGTAAATCTGGAAGAATGCGCATGATTGGTGAGCGCAATTCTAAAAGTGAAGAATTCAATATTTTCTCTATTTTGAAATTGGAAGATGCAAACATTGAACAAAGCATTACCAAAGATGAATTGGAACAACAAATGATGAATTTGGTGACTTTTTTGCCTGATTCACAAAGAGAAATCATTGAGAAACGTATTTTCCAAGATTTATCATTCAAAGAAATCGCAGATGCAGAAGGAATTTCTATCAACACTGCTTTGGGTAGGATGCGCTATGCATTGATCAATTTGAGAAAGATGATTGAAAAACATCAATTGGTGACTGATATTGATTAATCGTTAAGTATAAACAATTTGAAATCCCTTGACTTTGTTGAGGGATTTTTTTATTTGTCCCTGTTTTTCTGCGCTTTTTTGTAGTTGCCCTTTAATTTTTGCACCAACAATTTACGAGTGTGTTTCAAGGATTTTTTTGACTTCCAAGATCCGTGTCCAGGAATAATGTACTTTGCTTTTTTGAACGTTTTACGCGATAAATTGACTGCGAAAGGCCACATACCCAGGTTGGCATCGTTCAGATTTCCTAAATCTGTGGCATCCGTTGATTTCACAAAACAACCTCCGAACAAGACTTTGTCATTTGGAAACCAAATCATAATATTGTCGGGTGTATGTCCCGCTCCAGGAAAAAAGGTACTCACCAACGTTCCGCCAACTGTAAAAGTCGTATCGTGCAAAAAAGTCCCTGAAGCAAGCGGAGCATGGTTTTCTTCACACAATTGATACGTTGCTTTGGAAGTATAAGTTGGAATGTTTTTCTTATTGTAATAAGCCAATCCTGCTGTTCGATCTTCGTGTGAATGTGTTGCAATGACCAAACGAACAGGTTTGTGAAAACGGTTTTCGATGCTGTCCAATAAAGGTTGAAATTGGGTGGTATCCCAAGGTGTGTCAATCATTACAACACTGTTTTGAGTGATTTTCAACAAGCCATTTGCTGGAATACGGTCGCCTTGATACGTGTTGAATGTGGTATAAACAAACGAACTGTCATTTAATTTAGAAATGATGAGATTTTGGGCAGAACTAAATATCGGACTAGCAATTAGAAAAAAGAAAAGGGCAAATCTGAACATGATTCAAATGTAAGAATTAAAGGTTTATCTTCTTCTTCTGCCTAATCTGGCAAAGCGTTTTTGTTTGTTTTCAATCAATTGTTCTTCAATTTCATTTTTTAGTGGACAGTTCAATGCACTTGCTAGTTGATTGGAAAATAACTTAGCCGCTTTGTAATTGTCGAATTCATAAACGAGTTGTTTCACATTCGATGAGTTGTAAGCAAACAAGTCATAAGTGATGTAAATGGGTTGCGTTGAGGACGGTGAAAGTTGACCTGAGCTTCTTCTATATCTTTTTGGATATAACACGTCCATTTCTAATTCCAAAGCGGAAATGCTGTCCAACTTTTTCCATTTTCCCCAAGTAAGTTTACCAAGTTTAAAATAGTACCTGAATGCATTTTCTTGCAGATCAAAAGCAATTCCTGTTTCAATGAAGCTGAGCACAATGATAAGAGCAATGAAAGGAATGGCTAACCAAGCTAAAAAAAAGAAACTGATAAATGCTACAACTCCAGAGACAATAGAAATTGCCAAATAGGGAAAGGTTTTGCCTTGGTGTTGGGAAATTATTGGTTGCATTTCATTTTTCTAAGGTTGTTGTAAAGCTTAGTCGGCTGAAACCCAACCTCTGATTTTTAGAATTGGACCATGAGAAACTTGAGTGAACTGGTTTGATAAATTTTCTGGTAATGATGAGCTTAATACAGTGTAATACCAAATCTCACCATTGATAATTATATAGTTGAAGATGTCTAATTTCGTATTAGGAGGAATTTTACCTATTAAATTTTCATTGTTTTTGTTATTGTTCGATAATTGGTTTTGTTCTGGAACAAAATACAAATCTTTTTCTTTAGAAAAAGAAAGCTTACAGTTTGTTTGATGTATACAGGAATCTTCAGCGTTTAATAAGCCGTAGAGTTCATTACTTTTTAATTGAACAGAATCTGTAAATTCGTTTGAACAAAAAAACTCCATCGAAGTTAAATAAACATTG
The DNA here is from genome assembly GCA_020849495.1 of Fluviicola sp. Classification (GTDB taxonomy): domain Bacteria; phylum Bacteroidota; class Bacteroidia; order Flavobacteriales_D; family Crocinitomicaceae; genus Fluviicola. The sequence continues at coordinate 357 of JADLGD010000171.1, read as the reverse complement.
ATTGGTAAATAAAATGTTGTTTTGAAATAATATCCTGATGAATTCTGATACATAGTGTCAAGTGTTGTACCTAAATCATGGATTAAATAATTATCGGAAGTTTTAAGAAAAAGTATAACGTTTTCATTTTCGGCACCTGGAATAATTTGACCAAAATATAGTATATCATCATCACCATCTTTGTCAAAATCTTGACTAATTGTATTTTTTGAATGAAAATTAAAGTATGACTTAAATGTTTTAAAAACCGCTTTTCCATACAGGGGAGATGTTTTGTCATTATACATTAATTGAAAAAACACTTTTGAATTTGATGAAATTTCGTTTGGAAAATGATAAATCGATGGCTTGGTTTCT
>JADLGD010000170.1 GCA_020849495.1 Fluviicola sp. | reverse complement strand
TATCGCTAACTGTTATTGTAAACGAACAAGATGAACTGTTTCCACTTATGTCTGTAGCGGTAAACGTATTTGTTGTAATCCCAATAGGAAAAAGTGAACCTGATGGCAGTCCTGCTGTTTGATTGATTGTAATTACTCCACCACAGTTATCAATTGCTGTTGGTGTGGAGAAAGCAACTACTTCACCGCAAGCAGCACTTGTTGTACCTGCAGAAATGTTAGAAACACACGTGATGGTTGGTGGTGTTAAATCAACTAAAGTAACTTGGAATGTACATGTGTCACGTTGGTTTTTAAAATCCTTAGCAATTAAATATACCGTAGTATTTGATGAAACGATTGTTCCTGGTGCAGGAAGTTGAATAATCGACTGAACACCACAATTATCCGTAGCGGTAGCAAGTGATGTAAAGTCAGGAAGAGCTAAAGAACAACTAGCATTTTTTGGAAGAGTTGTGTCTCCTGGGCAAGAGATTGTTGGAGGAATGGAATCACCAATCGATAAATTGAATGTTCTTGAGCTTGTATACGGAAACGGACACCTGCCATCATTGGAGTTGATCGTTAATTGAAAATTTCCCGCTACAAGGCTGTCAAGATTATATTGAACGATGACTTGAACAGGATTACTTGGTGTTATGGTTTGAATGGTGATAAATGGTGAAGTAGCTGTTACAGTTACATTCAACACATCTGCGGGATCAACGTCTGTTACAGTTAACGTGTCTGTATATATTCCAGTTGCACATCCAAAAGTGATATTGCTTCCAGCAGTATTGAAAAAATCAGAGATTGTTTGAGGTCCATTCGCAGGAGTTCTAAACATCAATGCAACTTCTCTTCTTGAAGTTGAAAGTAAAACACCATTTCTGTATTCTTTTACTGCAACAACATATGTTGCACATCTATTAGTGGTTACATTTGTAATTGTCATTAAACCTGTTATAGGATTAATAGTTGTAGTTGATCCAGCTCCAAATGGAACAGCACCACTATAACCAGCTGCGTATTCTACAATATTGTTAAACGCTTCATATGTTGGTTCTAGAGAATACGCTAAACTATCCCCGTCTGGATCAAATGCCAAATGAGAATAGGTATAGTTTCCTGTTACGCTGGTTGGGGTATAATAAACAGGTGAATTTAAAAAAACAGGACCCGTATTAGTAGTTGTAGTAGGTCGATTAATGGTGGTGGTAAGATAAATGTTTTCTGAACCAGCAGCAGTCATGCTTGTAATTGAATTACTGTGGCAACATACGCTTAACCGTGCATCAATTGAACCCCAAAGAGGGTTAAAATTTACGGTTGCGCTATACAAATGCTCTTCAATTCCATATGTCCCTGTTGCAGAAACACATCTGTTGGTAATTGAAGAACAGATGTTTGGCAAAATGGTTATAGATTGTCGTGTTAAGTTAACCGTTTGTAGAGATCCTGCAACTCCGGCATTGGATAGAGTAATGGATTGAGTTGCAGCTAATGCAACCCCGGCACAATCTCTGTAAACTTTAAGTATAATTTTGTACTGATTGGCACTGATTTGCTGATAATACATGTCTGCACCTAGTATGTGGGTCGCATGTGATTTAACAGTGATTAGTAATAGAATTAAAAGTAAAAATCGTTTCATGTTGATGTTAATTTATTTCATTTGGAGGAAATCCAAATGTAGGATTGAGTATATAGCTTGTATCTGTTAGGGTATTAAAAAAGTGTTTTAAGTATTCAATGTCGCGATTGGATAATTTAATTTTCGAAAGCTTACCTTTTTTGTTTTTGAGCTGTTGATAATGCAATAAAACTTGATCTAAGTTTTCAAAACGACCATCGTGCATGTATGGAAATGTAAACACCACATTTCGTAACGATGGCACTAAAAATTTACCATAATCTGAGGGTGACTTTGTAACGTTGTATCGCCCACCATCATTCAAGGCTTTATCAACAGGTAATTGATTTGATTCAAATTGATTATTGGTAAAATTGTTTCCGCTGTGACACGAAGCACACTGTTTATTAAAAACCATAAAACCTCTCTGCTCTTCTGGGGTGAACTTGATACCAGCTGATTTTTTAGTTATGACTTGATCAAATTTCGAATGATCACTTTTTAAGTTGATCAGAAACACATAAATAGCATCAAGAATGAATGATTTCGTTATCGTTTTACTTCCATACGCTTTTTCAAACATCGATTGCATATTACTGGTTTGTTCAAGTCTGACAATCAACTCATCAAAAGTCATGTCCATTTCTAAAGGGTCAGTAATTGGATGTTCAGAAAGGGTTTTTAAATCAGTAATTCTACCATCCCACATAAAAAACGGCTTCTCAGCAAGATTTGAAAGTCCGGGAGCATTTCGTGTGCCAAAATCACCGTGTGTGCCATGGCTTAATTGATGATCAACATGCGCAAAACCTGTTGCTTGAAGATGACAGGTAGCACAACTTGTATTATAATTTTTGGAAAATTCTAAAGAGTAAAACAACCTCCGCCCGAGCAGAAACTTCAATGAAAGCGTGTCTTGATTATTCTCTGAACCAATTATTTCAATTTTGGCTGTATGAACATACGGATTTCTAGAAAGAAAAACAAAGGGGAGGACCAACATAAAACCGAATAGAAACTTATGGCTTAGCATAGAACCCATCACAAAAAAGTTTCAATAAATTATAGGTCACTTCGTTGTCCTCCATTAAACTTGGAAATGCTCCAAATGAATGTTCATCGAACAATTCTTTTAATTCAAACACCAGATTTTTGCTGTTTAGATCTTGCCACAAAATTTCAGGTGGTGACGATTGAGTATTCGATCCTAAATGGAAAACATAATTTTTTTGTTTTTCTGGAGAACTACTGTGCTTTCCCTCCATTTTGAGTGACATAAACCCATTGGTCCAACTCCAAAACATACCGTTTTTTGCAGCAAGTTCTCCTGATAGTGGTGGCATGCCTTTCAATAGAGTATCTGTTCCAACATTAAAGTTAATTTGAATTCCTTTTTTTAAAACAAGATCATTTAGAAACAGCGTGTTTTCCTTTAAAAAATCAATCAATAATGGTCCCTTTTGATAATAAGCTACATTAAAACTGCTGTCCAACACGGTTATATTGGAAATATACATTTTGCATGCATCAACAGTAAATGTATCACCTTGATGAACAATACTTTTTCCAAAATCAATAACTTCCTTGTTATAGCTTAGTTTAAAAGAAACACGTTCAAAGGTGGGCTTTACGTTTTCTTTTGAAAAGATTAAAACATCCTGTCCTTGTGTGTGAAATTTTATGAAAAAAAGAAATAGTAGTGCTGCAAATTTCATATAGTAAAAAGTAACAATTGTGAGACAAAAGTAGTTAAAAAAAGCAAAGTACTAACAATTTAGTTTTTTGCTTTTCGTTCAGCAATATATCTCAGTTTAAAACACGAACAGCTGATTTAGTTTTTAAAAGTACAATATCCCTCATAAATTCTAAAAACACCTATGATAGCTCAGTTCATTGTAAATGGTTAAGAAATGAAATTCATTCTCTATTCACAAATCAAACCATTAACGTTTGCACCAACGTTGTGGGTTTTTTACAGGCTCCAAAAAAATGATGGAGAAAGCAATTGATTGTTTGGAGAAAGCAAGATCTGTTGCTAACTAATTTTTTTAGAGTCCAAGAGTAAACGGTTTTTAGTTTTTATGTTCAAAAAGAATTCAATACGTTTGAGTTTCTTATACCCATAAACATGAAAAAACTGTTTTTTGCAACTCTACTGTTGTGTAGTGCATTTTCCCACGCACAAGAAAATCAACAAGCGTATAAAGTACAAGTAAACGACCCTGAATGGGTTGTAAAAATGTATCAATCAAACCTAAATTTGTTTGAATTGAGATCCTTGTATCATGGTTATTATCAAACGCATGATTTTGTAAAAAACCGTCACACGCAATATTTTAAGCGCTTGATGAAAGAAAACTGGAGCTATGTAAATGCTGATGGTTTTATTGATCGTTCCATAGATTCGGAAGCAAACGAACAAGCATATTTACAAGCTAAAGCAAATCTTGAAACTCAAAAAGCAGCAAATTCTGCTTGGAGTGAAATGGGTCCTTGGGATTATGACCACGAACAAGCAATGCAATTTGAAGTACAGTCGCCAGGTTCAGCACATGTCTATACAGTTGAACAAGACCCCAATAATCACATGGTTCTTTTTGCAGGTACTGCCACTGCAGGTTTATGGAAAACGATTGATAAAGGCTTCAACTGGACATTAGCAACTAAAGCATTATTAGTCAATTCAGTTTATTCTGTTGCAATAGATCCAACTAACTCAAATAGAATATTATTTGGTGAAGAAAATGGTAAAATCTGGCGTTCTGATGACGCTGGAACCACTTGGAGTCCTACTGGTGACATTGCTTTTCAAGGAGTAAATCGATTTGTAAGAGACCTAAAGTACATCGGCTTAAACACACTTTTAGCCGCAACAAATACAGGGTTGTATCGAAGCACAGATAATGGAACAACTTGGACGATTGTACACGCTGGAGAGCACATGGAAATTGAAATAAACCCAGCAAACAATCAAATTATTTATTCTGTTACTTTGAATGGAGATGCAACGGCATTTTATAAATCGTTAGACAATGGTTTAACATGGACAATAAAAACAGCTGGTTGGCCTATTCCTTTGGTTGGAGATGAACAAAAACGAACAGAAATTGCAGTATCAGCTGACGATCCAAATGTAGTTTATATTTGGACTGCTGGAGAAGTTTCAGCTGCTGGAGGTTTGTATGGAGTGTATAAAAGTACAGATGCAGGTGAATCTTTTTCATTCACATGTTGTGGAACCGGTCCGGGTGGATATACGGTTGATGATCCAAATATGTTAGGATATGCTGAAGAAGGGGATGAAGAAGGTGGACAATATTATTACGATTTGTGTATAGGTGTTTCGCCTACAGATGCAGACCGAGTATTTGGAGCTGGAATCAATGTTTGGCGTTCTGAAAACGGTGGTGTAGATTGGGAACAAAATGCACATTGGGTGACTTGGGTTGGACAACACACTGCTTATCGATACAATCACGCTGATGTTCACGACATCAAATTTTTTCAACATGCTGGAGGTGTAGACATGTGGGTTTGTTCAGATGGAGGATTGTATTATTCTTCAGATCAAGGAGACACATTAGAACCACGTATGCATGGAATTCAAGGAACAGATTTTTGGGGTTTCCAAGCTGGATTTAAAAGTGGCGACATCATGGTTGGTGGAACCTATCACAATGGAACGCTGATTAAATACAATGATATTTATCACGGGGGATTAACCACACCTAATTCTGGTGGATGGTTAGCTGAGTTAGGTGGTGACAACTTTAGAGGGTTTGTCAACTTTGGAGATAATAACATTGGCTATGCCGATAATGGTTCATTTAATTTTTCAGGAGATCGCTCAACTCGTATTTCTGGAAGAACTTTTGACGATTCTAAAAAATGCAATACTTCTTACATCGACGGAGAATATGGAAACTATGCTTTCGTTCCAAGTAATTATAACTCATTTTATTCACCCGTTGATACCAAGTTGTATTTCACAGAAAACGGTGGGTTATCATTTGATGAGGTGTATGATTTTGGAGGTGTGAGTGTCATTCAAGTAAAAGTAGCATGGTCTAATCCGAACATTATTTATGTTACACATAAAGCAACTGGCTCAACAACAAAAATTAAAAAATCGATTGATAAAGGATTGACTTGGACTGATGTTACTCCAACAAGCGCTCAAACGAGTAACAACCATAACCGTTCTAAATACATTGAGGTAGATGATCAAGATCCAAATAAAATTTGGTGTATATTGATGGGTTCCCAAACAGGAAATAAAGTGTTCCAATCAATTGACGGCGGTGTTACTTGGACAAACTTAACAACTACAACAATTGCAAGTGAGCGCGTTGTTTCAATCGCCCATGCTTATGGAACGAACGATGGTATATACATTGGAACAAAACGAGCGGTTTATTATAAAAATGCTAGTATGTCAGAGTGGGCATTGTTCAACACGAATCTTCCAGCAAGTGTCTCATGTGCATTCTTAGAGCCTTTTTATGGTGAAGGAAAAATTAGAACAGCTTCTCAACGTGGTGTTTACGAATGTGATTTTTATGAAGACGCACCACCAGTAGCTATGGCAGCAGCAGACATTCAATCAATTAACTTATTAGCAGATTGTGATGGAGATTCTGTTCATTTTGTGGATCATTCAACTGTAAGAATGGCATCTGCAACTTGGGAGTGGACTTTTGAAGGTGGCTCACCTGCGACTTCAACCCAAATGAATCCAATTGTGGCTTATAATCAAAACGGTTTGTTTGATGTGACCTTAATTGTTACGGATGCTTTTGGAGCGGATACGGTTGTTTTGCAAGATTTCATTTATGTTACTAGTCAAACGTCAAACCCTCACATTGTTGAAGGTTTTGAAGGAGCGTTTCCACCACCAAATTGGAGTTTGATTGTTGACGGTGGAACTTCTTGGGAACAAGATTGGCCAGAGGACAACCCTAATAATAAAGTAGCTTCTTTCCCAAATTATTGGGAGGATGCAACGGATGAAATTCATTTACTAGCCCTTCCATCACTTGATTTTAGCGGAGCTGCTCAAACAAGTATATCGTTTGATTATTCATATCATGATAATGGAAATTACGAAGACAGTTTGGCATTGGTTTACACTACAAACGGTCAAACATGGACACCAATTTGGAAAAAAGGAGGGTCCCAATTATCTGTTTCTGGAAATGATGTGTGGTTTTGGTATAACGCAGAACCAATTGTTGTTTGGGAACATGTGGATCTTGACCTTAACTTCTTGTCGGGTGAATCTTGTGTTCAGTTTGCTTTCCAAAATATCGGAACAGGAGGAAATCATAT
>JADLGD010000169.1 GCA_020849495.1 Fluviicola sp. | reverse complement strand
AGGTGCTGATTTATCCTAACAAAAATAAATTGGTACAAAAAGAAGCGCGAATCATTCCACTTTGGTGGGCTGGTGCAGCAGCATTGGCAGCGGGAATTGCTTTGTTACTTACATTTGGTTGGAATACGAACGAAGGCAATTCGATTCAGCCAAACCAACCTTCGATTGCTCAAAAAAACAATCAAACGAAGCAAAACCAAGAGCCTTCTCAAACGTTCCAACAAAACACGACAAATGGTTCGCAACAAGAAGCACCATCTGTTTATAAGAATGGAACTAAAAACAGATCATTTGTAAAAGATCACTTGCAACCAAACAATACACCGATTGTTCTTCCTTCAAACGATGAACAACAATTGGCTCAGGAAAATAAAAAACCAACTCCAAAAGCAAACGATGATGGAAGTTTACCTCCAAAAATTCCTGCTCCCGTTCGTGTAGGTGATATTCCAGAGGAAAAAACGAGCAATCAGGATTTAGCGATTTTGACTTCCAATGAAATGCGTAATCCAATTGAACCCATTACAGAGGTATTGAGCAACAAATTAAATACACCAATAGATTTTCGTTCAGCTAAACCAACAAGCGATAAAAAAGGTGGTTTTTATTTGAAAATTGGCAAATTGGAAGTTTCGCACAAAGGTTCAAAGCGTTAATTTTTACTTTTTAGTAATAGATTTTCCCCAAAGCATGCCGAGGTAAGCAGAAAACAATTATTTTAGCCTACCTATCATGAAAGAGACCTCCTTCATAGAGCAAAACAAGGAAAAGTGGAAGCGTTTTCAAACGCTTGCGTCTAATGACGCGGCTAATCCTGAGGAACTTGCTGATTTGTATTCGGATATCACGGATGATTTGAGCTATGCCCAAACATTTTACAATCGTCGAACTGTTCGCGTGTACCTCAATCAAATTGCTCAAGGAATCCATAATTTGGTCCACAAAGAACGCAGTGAATCGCTGAAAAAGCTATTTACCGTTTGGCGTGTTTCGTTGCCTTTGGAAATTTACCGTTCTCGTAAAAGTTTGCTTTTTGCCTTTTTTGTGTTCATTTTTTGGGGAATAGTCGGTGCAATCACCACGCATGTTAATCCGGATTTTCCTCGAATGATTTTAGGTGATGGTTATGTGGAAATGACTTTGAAAAACATCCAAAAAGGTGATCCACTTGGTGTTTACCACGATGAAAATCAATGGGCGATGTTTTTCAACATTACGCTCAACAACATTCGGGTTTCCTTTTTGACTTTTATATTCGGTGTTTTCTTCACCATTGGAACCCATATTTTTATTTTCAAAAACTCCATCATGTTGGGTGCTTTTCAGTATTTCTTTCACTTGAAAGGATTATTGATCACTTCTTTCTTGGGAATATGGATCCATGGTGCTTTTGAGATCTCTTCTATCGTCATAGCTGGGGGAGCTGGAATTACACTTGGAAATGGATTACTTTTCCCCGGTTCTTACACCCGCTTACAAGGTTTACAATTATCAGCAAAACGCGGTTTGAAAATCATGATGAGTTTGATCCCGTTCTTAATCATGGCGGGTTTCTTGGAAAGTTTTGTGACTCATAATTATCAGAAATTAGCAGAATGGTCAAAATGGACCATCATCTTGATTTCGTTTGCAATCATCATTTTCTACTACATCATCTACCCTATTATTGTTGCAAGAAAGTATCCTGAATTGGTCAACGAACAACATGTTCCCAACAAATCTTTCAGCAATACTTTTGACTTGTACAAATTGCGCACTTTTGGTCAGCTATTCTCTGATTCCTTCTCTTATTACCGCGTTCATATTGGTAAAATCATTCGTTTTAATTTTTTAGTGACTGTTCCATTATTGGTTGCATTGATCATTTTCCAAGACATCAGCAATTACAAATACTTAACGCATCAACACGAATACGATTGGAGTGCGCAATTGGCCATCATGATGGGAACGGATTTAAAATCTGGACAAGATTTATTGGTATTGTTTGGATGGAGTGTTGCTTTGAGTATCCTCACAGCTTCCGTTCTATTTGGTTTTGTGAACCAAGGTCGAAAATACAAAGTGCTTGAAATGTTTCCCTTTGTCTTTAAAAAATTACCTGCTGTTTGGTTAGGTATGGCTTTATTGCTCGGTGTGTTGCTTTTCATTCCATGGTATTGGCTGATGATTTTATTGTTTGTAGCTCCTTTCATTTATTTAGGTGGCGCTTCAATGGCTTTGGGAAGTGGATCCATTGGATCAAGATGGGCAACAAGTTTCCGTTACGGTGGTAAATCCTATGGTACAACGCTATTGAGTATCATCGTTTTTTGTGTAGTACTCTTTCTTTTTGCTCAACCGATTGCTTTTGTCGGTAGCTATCAATTGGTAGGTTGGATGGATGAACCAGCGTATCCTGATTTATTAGACATGTTGGCCAGCTTTGTAAAAAATGTTTCTCGCTATTACATGGACGACTTTATGGTACCTGCTTCCATCACACGACAAATTGTTTACTTGCTATTCCTACTTTTCATGTTGCCCTTCTTCGGAATTATCATGGGCTTCATCTTTTTTGATCAACAAGAAAAAGAAACAGCTTCAGGTTTGAAAAAACAATTTGAAAACTTTGGTAAGCGTAAACGCAATCAAGAATCCGATATTGACTTTGAATAGAATACTGACATATCTGATTATTGTATTGTTGGCACCACTTTCATGGTCTCAAACAAAACCAACTCCTGTTAAAAAGAAGTGGGAAGAGTTGCGCAAAGACAATGGTTTCTCACAATCTGAAACGTATCAAGGTCCTGAAAGAGATTTATACACGGATCCGACGACCATCAATGAAAACAAGCAAAGTACTCAAGGTTCAGCGAATCCAAATTACAAACCCTACAATGGGATTCCATTAACGAACAGACAAATTAGAAAAGGGAGAAAAACACCTAATAATCCAAACGGACCGGGTGGTTCTGGAACCATCAAAGAAGACCCAAACATTCAACCTTCTGAAGATTGGGATGCGCCAGAAATAGAACCTCGTAAACAAGACAATCTAGAAATAAATGGTCCAGGTAAAAATTTCTGGCTGTATTTAGGTTTGATCATTTTAGCTATTGCAGCTGCATTTGTGATTTACCAAATCATTAAAAACAAACAAGGAGGCAGCGATGCAATCATACCATTTGAGCCACTATCTGAAGATTTGAATCCTGCTACAATCTCTAAAACAGAATTAGAATTGCGTTTAGAAGAAGCCATTTCAAAAGGCGATTACAAAGAATGTGTGCGTATTTACTTCTTGTTTGCCATGAAAGAACTCATCGAACGCCGTTGGATTTTCTGGAAAAAAGAAAAAACCAATATGCATTACATTATTGAAATGCAAGGAAGACCTGGTGCTTACGAATTTGAAAAAATTGTCAATATCTACGATGTGGTTTGGTACGGTGATTATACCATTGATCAATCCACTTATGCCACTCTTGAAAAAGAACTGGAAAAATCCTATAAAACAATAGAAGCACAACGATGAACAGAAATATAATCTTTGGATTTTTGGGCATAACCTTGCTGCTTGGACTTGTACTTTGGTGGATGGAGAGTGACAGTATTGAAACAAAAGAGAAAAGCATCACCAAAAACTGGAAAACGGAATTTAGACTGAATTCTAAAAACCCAAGAGATTTAGGTTTTTTCCAGCAATTATTGGAGACACATACAAGTGATTCGTTGTACATCATTAAAAAATGGTGGGAAATAGATAAAGTACCCAATAAGGATTCTGCAACTTATATTTTTGTAGGTGAACAATTTGGATTGGAAGATGCTTTGTACAATCAGTTGGTGCAGCATGTAGATAGTGGAGCAACTATGATTCTTGCATTTGATCATGTGAGTTCAAACATTTACAAGCGTTATTTCAAACAAGGAGCCTATTATTGGGATTATTCCGATCGTTTGTACACATGGGTTGACAATCAAACCTTGACCTTCCCAATGGTCTATGAAAACGATACCATTTTTGGCGATTGGTACACCTTCGCAAGTGATGAAATCAAAGACACAAATTTCAGAGCCTATGCCTATGCGCTCAATGAACCAATTGCTTTTTATTTAAAACAAGGAAAAGGGAAAATTCATTTCCACTCAGTTCCACGTTTGTTCGAGAATTACCAGGTTTTAGGGAAAAATGGATTCGCCCATACCTCCAAAATCTTAAAACAAATCCCAGAAGATCAAGCCATTGTTTGGTTGAAATTGGGTGATATGAATGATTTTGAATCTTCCTCTTCCAATTCAGACGAACAAGGAGATGGAAATGAAAAGGAAGACAATTCGTTGATTCAATACATCATGAAATCAGCGGCATTGCGCATGGCTTTTGTCTTGGGAATCATTCTATTGTTGCTCTACGTTTTATTTAGAGGAAAACGCAAAGAAGAAATCCTAGCGGGCGTTCCTGAACCTCGCAATATGTCGATTGCTTTTGTTGAAACATTGAGCAGTATTTACTTGTCAAAACGCTCCCCAATAGGAGTGCTACAAGTACTTCGCAAAAACTTCTTCATGGCTGTTAACCGTCATTTTTACATTGATTTGACCCAGAAAGACAAATTGGAAGAAAACACCAAACGCTTGATTGAAAAATCGAACTACGATGGGGATAAACTGAAAGAAATCATTCAATCTTTGGATCCTCGCAAGAACGAAGTCAATGAAAAACACTTGGGTACTGTTTACCGCAACATTCGCAGCTTCTATATTGAAACAGGAGTTGTAAAAAAACGCGATTATTTTGTAGCAGCCGGAAAACACATCGTTGGCCACAAATCCATTGTTAGTGCTGGAGTTGGACTTTTATTGGCAGTTTCTATGATTGTCAGAGGACTTTATTCCTTGGCACAAGGAGGAGGTTTGGGCGTTATTTACGTCATCCTTGGTGCTACCTTGTTGTATGTTGCATACCGCATTTTATCTAAACCACTTTTTGAAATTGGTGAAAACACCTTTACTTTAAACGGCTTTGTGTGGGGAAGTAAAACGTATGCTATCGATCAAGGAATCCAAACCGTTGTGAGTAAAAATTCAACGATGATTCATTTTGAAGATGGGCAATCCATCACCATTCAACACTCGTTATTATCGCGCTCTGGCAAAATTGCTTTAGCACAATTTATAGAACATCTTAAACAATTGACTGTATGATGCATCAAGAAGAAGAACAAAACGATCACTCTGCATATATGCCAAGTGACGATCAGACTTCGTCAAATGAAGAAAATCAAGCTACTCCAAGTGAGCAAGTGGTGCCCAATGCTTTTCAACAACGCGACCAAAGTGAATTGATTTGGGTAGCACAAAAAGTGAACATGGTGCGTGAAGAATTGCGCAAATACGTCATTGGTCAATCTGAAATGATTGAATTGATGTTGGCTGGTATTTTTGCGAATGGACATCTTTTATTAGAAGGTGTACCGGGTGTTGCGAAAACATTATCCTCAAAAGGTTTAGCGAAAGTATTGGATGTGGATTTTTCACGTATTCAATTTACTCCTGACTTGATGCCTTCTGACGTGATTGGAACATCGGTTTTCAATATGAAGGAAAGTAATTTCAACTTCAAAAAAGGACCTGTTTTCTCAAACATCGTTTTGATTGATGAAATCAATCGAGCACCTGCGAAAACTCAAGCCGCTTTGTTTGAAGTCATGGAAGAACGTCAAATTACTTATGATGGAAATTGCTACGAAATGAGCTTTCCGTTTTTGGTAATCGCAACACAAAACCCAGTTGAGCAAGAAGGAACCTATAACTTACCAGAAGCACAATTGGACCGTTTCCTTTTCAAAATCAAAATGGATTACCCTACTTTGGAGGAAGAGGTAAGCATCTTGACGCGTTACAAAGAACAAATCAAAGCACCTTCATTGGAATTGATTAAAGCAGTTTTCTCAACAAGTGAATTGAAAAAAGTACAAGAAGTGGTGGAAAAAATCATTGTGGAAGATCGCTTGATTCAATACATCGCTCAAATCATTCACAAAACAAGAAATCACGGGAAAATTTACTTAGGTGGTTCTCCTCGTGCTTCGTTATCGATATTAAAATCAGCGAAAGCTTTTGCTGCTATTCGCGGTAGAGATTTCGTAACGCCAGACGATATTCAGTTTGTGGCTATTCCTGTTTTGAATCACCGTTTGATTCTAACACCAGAAGCAGACATGGAAGGTAATCGCGTGGAAGATGTGATTCGTGAAATTGTTCAATCTATTGAAGTACCGCGTTAATGAGACTAATTAGCAGTTTACACCTCACACGATTCTTTTTCCTTGTTATGGGAATTGGTGTAGCACTTGTTGGTGCTGCCCATTATTTGCCGTGGATTGGATTTGTGGGGAAAACTGTTTTGATTGTCACCTTGTTTGCTGTCATTCTAGATATTTTATTGGTTTACATGTTCAAACAGCCCATCACCGTTCAACGTGAGTTTCTTGAGCGCATGAATTTGGGTGATGCCAATACCATTAAAGTACATGTCGTAAACCAATCAGCACAACCATTGAATGTAGCTATTTATGAAGGTTATCCTTTGCAAATGCAACAACGCGACACCAAATGGGCTGTTGTTTTACTTCCACGAAAAATCAAAACCTTCACTTATTCATTTGTTCCAAAAGAACGCGGGAAATACACCTTTACAGATGTGGT
>JADLGD010000168.1 GCA_020849495.1 Fluviicola sp. | reverse complement strand
TCAATGCATGGAAAGGAGAAAACGAGCAAACGGATGATTGTACGTGTATTTTGTTTGAAATACCTGTTAAAACTTTAGAATTTTCAGAATTTCAGACTACCACGCGATGCAATCGCGCGGTAGCAACTGTTTAATTTAACTTTCTTGCTGCTGTTTTTTTTATTTTCATGCTACCGCGCGATTGCATCGCGTGGTAGCATGAACCAATTTTGTAACTAAAAAACAATTCAGCATTTTTGTTACAAATCTACTTATGAAAGTATTTATCTTATCTCTAATCCATTGTATTTTCTTTACAATTCAAGCACAAGAATTTAAATCTTATTACAAAAATATCTATCAAGCAGACAGCCTAGCTTATGTTGGAAAAAATAAAGAAGCATTATTACACTACCAACAAACCTTTTCATCTGTAGCATTTCCTTATTGTAGAGATCTACAAAGTGCATATCTTTTAGCTATAAAAGTTAAAAACTATAAGCTTGCAAAAAATATAGCTCAACAGCTTTTGTTCCAATCTGGTGAAATTAAATTGATTAATACAAAAGATAAGTCTTTCAAAAAAACTGACCAATATAAAGAACTTGAGAATAGTACTGACTCCATTTTAAAATGCTATAATGAACGAATAAATCATAGCTACATACAATTGTTAGATAGTTTAACTTATGTTGATCAATACATAATACGAAATAACAAATCACACAAAGGAAACTACAAAATAGACTTAAAAAGTTTACCTGAAAATCGCTTTGAATTAGATCAGAAAAACTTTGAACTGTTAATGAAATGGGTTGATTCCTTAGGATTTCCTAGTGAGTCTGCAGTTGGATATAAAACTTATAATGATGACGTCTGGGTACTTTTTCATCACAATTTAAGGGAAAAACAAAACGAAAAATATCATCTGGATGTACTAAAATGGATCGAAAACGGTTGGTATCATCCAAACAGTATGATGATTTGGTATGAACAATACGCTCAACAACATCTAAAAACAACATACTTTACTACATGGGATCAGAATTTAGATCCTGAAAACATCAAAAGAATCAATAAGAACAGAAGTAAATATTACTTGAAAAGTTTGAATGCATATTCAATTGAGAAAAATGGTAGATCGATGATTTCTAAAGGGTGATTTAGATTCATAAGTACCGTTCTACCGTGCGATTGCATCCGTGGTAGCAAGAACCAATCAGTTCTTCTTTAAATGTTCTGTTATTCCAGCATCAAAATGAAAACTAAAAGGTCTTGTTTCGATTTGTTCATGAAACAGATGGGGATAGTAGCTGAACATTTCTTGGTGCATCAATTCAAACGGCACATCTGGAAAAACACCATAAAAATGCAAGTATTCCATGAAGCGACCATTGCTTGAAAAAGCTTGAAACAAAGAGTCTTCTGTGGCATTCCAATCCAAAGGCTCTACCCCACTCATGGCACAAATTCGTTGGTCAAACGCTGGAGTACATTTGGTCCATTTTCCATTCAAAAACACATCCACAAAACCGTGAAAAACAATCTCATCGCGTTTTAAATAAGAAGTCAACTTCTCTACTCCAATATGGTTTTTAACGATACCAAAACCCAAACGCGTTGGAACACCAACTGCACGCATACAAGCTGCTGTAAGCACCGCTTTTTCAACACACCATGCTCTGCTTTTTGTAGCTACTACACTTGCTTTTAGCTGACTTGGTCGCAAATCCAAATGATACGGATCGTATAAAAAATGATTTCGAACTTTGTGGTAAATCCAAAACGCTTTTTCTTCAATCGAAGCAGTTAAAGGCAAATCCGCCATAAATGCTTGTACTTCATCCGACTGATAGTCCAAAGTAGGTGTCGCGCTTAAATAGTTTTCGTTTGAATCCGCTTCCATGTGTCTAAAATCGCTACGAAAATAGTAATTTAGCAAGGTGACTGAAACAGAAAACAAAACAAACTTTCGGGAAGAATTTGAAGCACACTTGAATTCTCCGCTACCACTCATTATTCGGGCACGCAATTTTATTTTCGGTAAAGAACGACCGGATTATTACACGCAATTCAGTTTTTACTTCGCATTGGTGTTTTGGTTCATTTTCTTTTTATGGTCAATCATGGGCAACTTGGTGATCAGTCTCCGCGATTGGATCCAAGAAGAAAAGAAAATCAACGTCACCGAATTAATCGATAAACGAGGAGTTGAATTGGGTTTTGAACCAATGTCGTTCATGGGAAGATTGGAATTGTTTCATTCGGTTTCCATCTTTTTTTGGATTGCCACATTTCTTGGTTTGATCCTCTTGTGGCGTAAAAACCTCAAATTCGTTTACTTTTTCTTTTCAGGAGCAGTATTGTATCTATTATTCATGTGGGTCATGCTCGGATTTGGCTATTGGTCAAAAGACACCACTTTGTTTGATAAAATCACTTACTTCTTAATGATTGGACACACTGGAGTGTATGCCTACTTCTTGAAAAAAGAAAAAGAAGGACAAGCTTTCAGCTTTTTTGGAGTTGATATGACCGATGACGAAGATTAAAGCGCTTTCAGCAATTTCTCCACTACTTTTTCAGGCTTATCCAATTCATTGGGCATGATAATGTCAGCTTTCTTATAGAAGTCTTTCCGTTCTGTCAATTTTTCTTCTACAAAAGGAAACAATTCATTGTCTGTTAAATGTTGAATCAAAGGACGGTGCTCGCGTTCTTGTTTCAAGCGCTTGGCAATCGTTTGCAAGGAAGCATTGATGTAAATCACTTTCCCATTTGCCTTCAACACTTCCAAATTATCAAAATAACAAGGTAAACCACCTCCAACAGCGATGACAGTTGCTGGTATAGCGCTCAAATTGGCGCAAAACTGTCGTTCCATTTCGCGGAAAGCTGCTTCTCCTTTTGCTGCGAAAATTTCCGAAACAGACATTTGTTGTTCGGTTTCAATCAAAGCATCCGAATCAATGAAGGGCATTTCCAATTGCTCAGCTAACAATTTTCCAATGGTTGATTTTCCACAACCCATGAATCCGACTAAAATGAGGTGTTTTTTCATAATTCTTTCTGTATCAAACCAGATGCTATTTCTGCTTTTAAAGCCAATTCTAAATGTTCTAAATCAGCTTCCGAATTGAACGCATTGATCGAGAAACGCACATACACTTGATTATTTTGAACCATTACCGGAATCTCGATTCGGTGTACTTTGTACAAGCGTTCTTTGAGCAATAATGGATCCGAACAACGAACTGGAATACTGCCCAATTGACCAATGAAATCATCATTTACTGGTGCTAAAGGTTCAGAACCAACCAATTCACACAAACGTGGCAACCATTCTTGCACCATCGATCTACACGAACGTGCTACTTCCCCCCAATCGTAAGCTTGCATGAATTGAATAGCAGTTGGAATGGTCAAATATGCAGAAAAATCGCGCGTACCATTGAACTGGTGGTAATCCAAAAACTGAGAATCACTAGGGAATTCGGCATCGTAGCCCCAACTCACCACCAATGGATCCAAGCTGTTTTGAAATTCCTTTTTAACCACTAAAAAAGACGAACCTTTTGGTGTCATCATCCATTTATGACAAGCTCCGGTGTAATAATCGGCTTGCAATTCGCGTAAATCCAACGGAATGTGTGCAGGAACATGCGCTCCATCAACAACAGTAATCAATCCTCTTCGTTTGGCTTCATCACAAATTTCTTTAACAGGCAAAATCAATCCCGTTGCAGAAGTAATTTGACTGATAAAAATGACTTTTGTATTAGCCGTTGCTCCTTTCCAAAACTCCTCTAAAAACGCTGCTTTTGAAAGTATTGGAAGCGAAATTGCTTGTTGGATATAACTTGCACCTTTTTCAGCACAGTAAAACTTCCACGTTCGATCACATGCTCCGTATTCAATATTTGTAGAAAGCACTTCGTCTCCAGCTTTTAAATCCAAATTTCTCGCAATGGTATTGATTGCATAGGTTGGATTGGGAACATAGACGACATCATCCGCATCGCAATGAATAAATTCCGCTAAGGCTTTTCTACTTTCC
>JADLGD010000167.1 GCA_020849495.1 Fluviicola sp. | reverse complement strand
TTGTATTCACATTGACTGGAACAGAAGAACCAGAAGACGTCATCATTCAAATCATGACCGTTACAGGGCGTGTAATTAGAGAAATTACGGAAGATGAATTAGGTCCAATCACCATTGGTAGAAACATTACTGAGTACGCTTGGGATGGAACAGATGAGTTTGGCGATCCTTTGGCAAATGGCGTTTATTTGTATCGAGTAAAAGCTAAAATCAACGGTGAAGACATCAAACATAGAGAATCTGGAGCAGACCAATATTTTAAACAAGAATTTGGTAAAATGTATTTAATGCGTTGAAAAACAAATACAGTTAATACTACAGCATGTTATTCAACAGTTTAGAATTTGTCATCTTTTTTGGTTTTATTTTTCTAACCTATTGGATACTGCCAATCAAATATAGGTGGATTCTATTATTAATATCTAGTTATTACTTCTACATGAGTTGGGAACCAGCATATATATTGCTGATTTTATTTTCAACTTCTGTTGATTTTTTTGTCTGTAACACTCTTACCAGTTCCAAAGAACCAAAAAAGAAAAAAGCTGGTCTATGGATTACCATAACATTAAACTTAGGCTTACTTTTATTTTTTAAATACTTTAATTTCTTCCAAAATACTACTCAACTAATCTTAAGTCAATTTAACATTGACTATCAACCGGACCATTTGTCAATTTTATTACCTGTTGGTATCAGTTTTTACAACTTTCAGACTTTAAGTTATTCCATTGATGTATATAGAGGTGTTATTCCCGTTGAAAGACATTTTGGGAAATTTGCTCTGTTTATATCTTTTTTTCCACAATTAGTAGCTGGACCAATTGAACGTGCAAAAGATTTAATTCCTCAATTAAATAATCAAGAGATTAAATTTAAAGTAGAACAAATGAAAGACGGTGTTTTAATGTTTGTTTGGGGATTATTTAAAAAAGTAGTTGTAGCTGATAATGTCTCACTTTTTGTAGATACTTATTACGACACTTTCGATAATCAAAACGGAGGGCATTTACTCTTTGCAACGTATCTTTTTGCTGTACAAATTTATTGTGATTTCTCTGGATATTCAGACATGGCGATTGGCTTAGCAAAAATGCTTGGAATTGAACTTATGAATAACTTCAAAACACCTTATTTTTCAACTTCAATGACATCCTTTTGGCGTAATTGGCATGTATCACTTTCAACTTGGTTCAAAGACTATTTATACATTCCTCTAGGCGGTAATCGAAATGGTAAATTTCAAACGATTAAAAACACCTTTTTTACCATGTTAATTGCTGGTTTTTGGCATGGAGCTAATTGGACTTTTATTATGTGGGGAGCAATAAATGGATTTTTTCTTGCATTTGAAAAAATGTTAGTTTCACCAAGTATCATTAAAATAAAATTCCTTTCATTTATTAATATTTTCATCGTTTTTAACCTCATCTCTTTTAGTTGGATTTTCTTTCGATCTCAATCAATTGATCAAGCCTTTAGTATTGTATCTAAAATTTCAACCTTTAGGTGGCAAGATTTGTATTTTGTTGTAGCGGAAAATCGATATTCAACGGCAATAATTGGTTGTACATTATTACTTCTTCTTGAACTTCATTTTAAATACAAACCTATTACACATATCAGAAATCTAAGTTATATCCACAGATATACAATATATCTAACTATTACATTAGGGATTTTTCTTTTAGGATCTTCAAGCGGTGCACAATTTATTTATTTCCAGTTCTGATGAGACAATTTTCAATTAAAATATTTTTTTTACTGCTTTACGTTTTTACTGGAGATCGATTGATCAGTTATTACCTAGATTCTTTATACCAGAACAATTACAATTACTATTCAAACGGACATTTAAATTATTATTTAAAACACCGCAAAAGCGATACCCTTTTGTTAGGCTCATCTCGTGTTTTGCATTCCTTGAATCCGAATTATTTCGGTTCTAATTCATACTTAATTGCTCAGCCTTCAAAACATATCGGATGGTTTGCGTCTGTCTTAGACCTCTTAGAACAAGAACATAAGCTACCTTCAAAGACATTAGTTCTTAACATAGAACCCACAGACTTTAATCCACACTATAATAAAAAACTGAATGAAGACATTCACTATCTTAAATTTTACTACAATTCTAATGACTTCATAAGATCTGAAATAAACAAAGCTTCGACATTTGAATTTATCAACTATTTCTCTTCGTGTTTTAGACACAATGGTGAAGGTTTGATTTTAATAACAAATCCAGTTCAAAAAATCACAGGGTTACCAACCAAAAGAGGATTCTCTGCATTAGAACCTACTCCTCAGGACAGTACTCGTATTTATTCATCAATTCAAGAAAAAGAGAATAATAGACCTCTTGAATTTGAAAACTCACTAGCTCTATATTACTTCAACCACATTGTAGCAATTTGTAAAAAGAATAACATTGATTTAATCATACTTACTGCTCCTTTTTTTTCTCCCTCAGATTATTTGATAAAAAGCTCTAAATCAATGGAGCGTTTCTTGAAAAAAAAGAAAATTCCTTATCTCAATTATGTTTCTTGTGAAAATAGGGAATTGAATTCAATACAATTTTGGTATGACAATATGCATTTAAACAAATTTGGAGCAGAAAAATTTAGTCAACAAGTAAAGACTGATGTGAAAAATCTGCACTTCAAGGATATGAAACCATAAAGTTGAATGAGATTTTCACATGTTTAAAAGAATCTGCAGGAGAAAACCGCCGTGTCATCAACTAACTTCAGACTTCCTCTCCATTCGTCCAACTTCGAAAAAATAATGTTATTCATATCCTCCATGCTGAGTCGGTAAAAATTATGGACATTTTTGATCAATTGTTCCAATTCAAAATGTTGTTGCTTTTCATTTTCCAACTCAACAACGCCGTCAGTATACAACACTAAAGTTGTATTGGGGCCTAATACTTCTTTGCCAATTTGAATAAAAGGCATTTCATCAAACATCCCTAACCCCACACAACCAATATCCAATAATTTAACTTCCTTTCCATTGGTTAAAAACGGTTGGTTATGTCCCGCATTGATGTATTCCAATTCTCTCGTCGAAGCATTGTATTTAGCGATGAAAAAAGTGATGAACTTTTCTCCTTTTGCACTGGTCATTACTTTCTTATTGAGTTCCGTGATTAAAAACTCAAAATCAAATGCTTGCAATTGAAACACCGTTGAATAAAACGTACGAATAGTCGCTTGAAAATTCGCCATCAACATTGCAGCACTAATTCCTTTACCACTCACATCGGCAATGCAAATGATGTATTGATCATTGCCAATCGGAATGAAATCATAATAATCTCCGCCTACTTCATGACGTGGAATGTATCTGGCAGAAATATCCATTCGTTTATTGGTCGGCAAATCAGACGGAAAAAGCAATTTCTGCATCTCTTTTGCCACCTCTAATTCTTTTTTTAATCGCTCTCGTTTGATTTCTTCACGCGCCATGCGTTTGTTTTCGATGGCCATGACAACAATGTTTGTAAGCGTTTGGATAAAATGTAAATTCTGCATTGTTTCTGTCAAACGCATGCGCTCATTCTCCAAGCCAGAAATCAATAAAAAAGCTAAAGGTTTATCTTTGTGATAGATTGGAATGATCAAATCAAATTCATCAATAACTGCTGAATAACTGGATTCAATCACTGTGATTTCTCGGAAACGCGTTAATTCATTCTGAACATCAATGTCTTTTATTTTGCTTTTAAGACCTACTTTCAACAAGCAGCTCCAATCTTTCTCTTTGTTGAACAAGACAAAACGATCAAAGCCTAACTGTTCGCGCATAATGAATTCAAACAAGCGCGTCAACTGCTCTACTGATTGATTGGTCGTGATAGCCCGCGTTATTTCCAATAGCGAGTGCAATCGGAACTCATTCATTTCCAATTTCGACTCTAAATGTGCTATTGCGCGTTCTTTCATCAACATTTACTTAATTTGTTTTATGCTAATAAATCCTTTGAAACATAAGTCTGACAAGAAACCAATACTCCTTTTCCAATATTAACAGCTGATTCTATTCCAACTTGAGACTTCAACACAACCTCATCTTCAATCATAGCAAAGCTTTCTACGTTAACATTCGCTTCCACTAAACAATGTTTACCAATTTCAGTATCGTGACCAATCTGAATTAGATTATTCAGTTTTGTTCCTTCACCAATTCGAGTAATGGAAGAAACGCCTGCTTCAATGGTACATGAGGCACCAATTTCAACATCCTTTTCAATATATACATACCCGCAAGTATGCAAACGTTTATATTCAGTGGATTGCTTCTTATGGTAAAAAGCTGTTTGTCCAATTACGGAATTTGGTCCTATAATGACATTTTCCTCTAAAACCGTTCTATCTCCGATAAAAGCTCCTGGATAAATTATGACATGTTCACCAATAATGACATCATTTCCAATAAAACAATTCGGAGATAAATGAGCAGTATCTGCGATGAAACAATTCTCCCCCGTCATGGTTTTGTGAGGAACAAAGGGCATAAACTTTCTTGTCAAGCGATTGAAATCATCAAACGGATTCGGAGAAATAATCAAAGCCTTATCTTCAGGACAAGGAATCACCTTATCAATAATGAAAAAATTAGCAGCTGAATTTAGTGCTTTTTCGTAGTTCTTTGGGTCATCTACTAAAAGCAAATCTCCTTTTTGAACACGATGAAAATCATTGACACCAGTTACAATCAATTCAGGATTTCCAACAACCTCTCTTCCTAGAAAGCGAGCGATATCACCAACTGTATGTACTGATCCAATCTGCATAATTCGAATTATACTATAAAAGTACAACAGAAAAAAGCGGATTCTCCAAAAAGTCGATTACTTATGAAATCGCAATTGTTTAAAATTTCCTAATCTCTGGCTAAGCGCAATAAAACACGAATTATTAGTACGATCCCTATCAATACTAAAACAAGAGCCGTTTTATTTCTTTTTTTTTCCTCCGTAGCATTTTGTTCTATCTCAGCCTTGATTTCATCTAGATATCGATTTACTTGCTCATGTTGATCTTCACTTAATGGGAGCGTTTTTTGGATTTTTGCCAGCTTCTTCCCTGTATTAGTTTTATTATCCAAATGGAAAAAGGAAAATAATTCAAACTGCAAGTCCGTCAAATCCTTACTATTCAAGGCAATAATTAAGCTGGAAAATCCCGGATGGGTAAAAATGCGATTGAGGTCATTTTCATCTTGATATGCCTTCAAATACACTTGAAAATCTTGTGCTACTTCATTTTTTATCTCCATCTGATCCAATTCAGAAAACAGGGAAACATAGGAAAATAACGCACTTATTTTTGTCAAATCTCTCTTCTCGAAAGAATGATGCAATATCGCTTGCAAACGCATTTTATCTTCAGAATTAATGGATGACAGAATTTCCAATGTTTCCGGCAAATCCTTTACACCTTCTAAAGAGACCATCATGTGAACGTCTGAAAGATCTGTCTTAATCAATTTCAATCGCTCAAGCATTGCCTGAACTTTTGGCGGATAACCCATATTGAAAGTTTAATAATTCAACAACTTTTCAAGAGCTATTTGTACTTTCTCTGCATTTGGCAATAACTCAGCTTCTAAACTAGAATTCAAAGGAATTGCTGGAGTGTCAATTGATCCAACCAATCCAATTGGAGCGTCTAAAGCGGTGAAATTATCACGTTGAATTCTACCTGCTAATCCCAAAGTAAAGGATGCTTCAACAGATTCTTCTGTCACCAACAATACTTTACCATGTTTAGCAACTGCCGTATTTATTGCTTCCATATCCAATGGATTCAATGAGCGTAAATCCAAAATTTCTACTTTACCTTCAAATTGTTTGGATGCTTCAATGGTCCAATAAACACCTCGGCCATAAGTAATAACCACACAAGATTCACCTTTTGAAATCGCTTCCGAATCAGCTTCTTGAACGATACGTGCTTTTCCAATTGGAATCATGTAGTTTTCATCCGGCTCGATAGACATTGCTCCTTCTGTTCCTGGAATTTTTGACCAATACAAACCTTTATGCTCTAAAATCACAACTGGATTTGGATCATAATAAGCCGCTTTCATCAAACCTTTCAAATCTGCACCTGTAGAAGGATAAACCACTTTAATTCCGCGAATATTTGCCAAAACTGACTCTACACTGGAAGAATGGTAAGGTCCGCCTGAACCGTACGCCCCAATTGGAACGCGAATGACACAGCTTACTGGCCATTTACCGTTCGATAAATAATTGGAACGACTCACTTCAGTAAACAACTGATTCAAGCCTGGCCAAATGTAATCGGCAAATTGAACTTCAACAAACGGTTTCAAACCAACTGCCGACATTCCAACGGTAGAACCAATAATAAATGCTTCTTGAATAGGTGTGTTGAACACACGATCATCGCCAAAAGTTTGTGCAAGTGTCGCCGCTTCACGGAATACCCCCCCTAATCTTCCACCAACATCTTGTCCATACAACAACGCTTCTGGGTGAGCCGACATGATTTCACGTACTGCAAATAACGCGCTATCCACCATGACTGTTTTCTTTTTACCAGCAGGTTCTCGTTCTCCAACTTCCTCCGTTACTGGAGTAGGAGCAAAAATATGGTCAGTTACGGAAGAAGGCGAAGGATCTTCTGCATTTAACGCTTTATCGTAATCCTCTTCTACTAATTTTCTAGCAGCGGCTTCCAAATTGATAACATCTGCTTCTCCAGCAACTTCACGAACCAAATCCTTCAATTTCGGATAAGGATCTCTTGTTGCAGCTTCTTCCAAATCATCTCGGTACCATTCTTTTCGAACACCAGAAGTATGATGTCCTAAAAGTGGAACTTTTGCATGAATAATGAAAGGTCGACGTTCTTTACGAACGATTTCAAATACTTCTTTTACTGTTTGAAAGGATAGATCAAAATCACTTCCGTCTATTGTTCGCACTTCGATTCCTTTGAAACCTTGAGCGTAATAAGTCATATCTTGAGCTCTCGTTTCTGCAGCATTCGCAGAAATATCCCAGCCATTATCTTGTACCAAATAAACGATTGGAAATTGTTTCAAAGCGGCCATTTGTAGCGCCTCTGAAACCTCTCCTTCTGTGCAAGATGCATCTCCTAAAGAGCAAACAACAACAGGATTTTCGCCTTTGTAATCTTCTGCAATCCCTGTTTTCTCTTTGTATTGAATTCCCATTGCAATACCTGTAGTAGGAATAGCTTGCATTCCCGTTGCAGATGATTGATGAGGAATTTTCGGCATCGTATCTCGCTTCAATGAAGGATGCGAATAATAAGTTCGTCCTCCAGAAAACGGATCGTCTTTTTTAGCAAATACTTGGAGCATCAACTCGTAAGGTGACATTCCAATTCCCAATAAAATACTGTCATCGCGGTAATAAGGAGAAACCCAATCCTGCGGCTTTAACTGTAAACCAACAGCCAATTGTATGGCCTCATGACCTCTTGAAGTTGCATGCACATATTTTGCAGTTACTTCCTTGTTAGCCTCATATTTTTCAGCCAAGGTTTTGGCTGTTGCCATCAAACCAAATGCTTTCAGCAAGGTTGCTTTATCTGTTTTCACTGCTACTTTACCTGTTTTGTCTACAGCTTCTGCCATGGGGAACGTATTTTGAACAAAGATACAATTCAAAAAGAAAAAGCCGTCACGAAATTGCTAATTATACAGCTACTTGTTGGAAATTCCACAAATTGTGAATCAACAGAGAATGGAGAGGTAGCGTTCCAAACTTTCTTTTTCTACTGTAGCGACTAATCGAATAAAAGCATCTTTATTTTGTTCAATTTGAGCTTGTTCAAGCGCTTCGTAATATGCCAATCTTGATTGATTATCTCCCTTAAAGTTCGCGATGATTAAACCATTTTGCAATAAGATCATGTTCATGATTAAACGAGCCGTTCTTCCATTCCCATCTATGAAGGGATGAATTGTAACCAAGCGTTCATGCATTTCTGCTGCTAAAACAACTGGATGCAAATGCGACCTGTTGCGTGAGTACCAAATAAAATAATCTTCCATTTGCTCGGGAACCATAAAAGGCTGTGGAGGTAGATGAGCACTTCCTTGTATCATCACTTGGACATTTCTATACTTCCCTGCATCTTGAGGATAAATTCCTCTCAAAATAAGATTGTGCAATGATAACAATGACCTTTCATTTATGAAACCACCATTTTGAAGCAAATCATTGATATACAAAATTGCTTCATGGTGATTGATTGCCTCTAAATGCTCTCTCATGGATTTACCAGCGATCGTCAGTCCTTGATTGATGACCAAATCCGTTTCTCGTAACGTCAATGTATTCCCTTCGATACGATTACTTTCAAAAGTGTATTCTAATTGAAGTGCTTCTGTAATTCTAAAATTCTCGTATGTTCGAATTTGATCCAATTGCTTTTTCAATTCATCAATTTCACCTAAAAGACCTTCAATAGTTGGATCATCAAATTTTCTTTCAGGATAATAACTTGCCATCTCTTCCGCAACCATATACAAAACCTCCTCTGCGTAAGGATATGTTTGTAGCTCAGATACGATTTTTTGCTTTAACCACTGTTTTACCAAATCAGGAAATGGAATCTCTAAGATTTGAGCCAATTGCATGAGTTGAGATTCGCTTGGCAGCCGTTTTCCTGTTTCAAATTTACTCACCAATGATTGATCAATGCCCAACAACTGAGCTAACTCTCTTGATTTGAGTTGCTTTCTTTTTCTAGCTTGTTGTAAAACATCTTTCATGATGACTTATATTTTCATGACAAATTTAGTCATATTTTAATTTGATTCCAAAAAAAAAGAGAAGTATTACCTTCTCTTTCAATTCAATAGTCTGTTTGACTAATTATTTTCAATGATATAAGTCAAGACTTTTTCAATCAAATGAACACGATCTTTACCTGTCACGTTATGTTTGTGCATTGGGTAAGGAAAGAAATCCATTTGAATACCAAGTTCTACAAATTTCTTCACTAAAGCAAAGTTATGCTGTGGAACCACTACATCATCAACGGTTCCATGAATCAACAATAAATCACCTTTCAAGTTACCAGCGTGAGTAAACAAAGATGCTTGTTCGTATCCTTTAGCATTTTGCTCTGGACGATCCATGTAACGTTCTCCATACATGATTTCATAGTATTTCCAATCTGTAACTGGTCCACCAGCTACTCCAACATTGAAAACACCAGCATGACGAAGCATCAAAGAAGTAGTCATAAAACCTCCAAAAGACCAACCATGAACAGCTAAACGTGAGCTATCAACATATGGTAAAGATTTTAAAAACGAAACACCACTTAATTGATCTTCCATCTCTACATTTCCTAGCTGACGGTGAATTTGATTTTCAAAAGCAAAACCTCTTTCTCCAGAACCACGATTATCCAAAGTAAACACCAAATAACCTTGTTCTGCCATCCAATACATCCACAAATTCGCACCATCCAACCATGAATTGGTGATCATCTGCGCATGCGGACCACCGTAAACATAAACCATTACAGGGTATTTCTTATTTGGATCAAAATTACTTGGCTTAATTAAACGAGTATATAAAGTAGAACCATCAGCCCCTTTGATTTGACCAATATCAGCCGTTCCAATTTTCACTTCTTCCAATTTGTTTTTTGCGACCAAAAGCGTGCGAATGATTTTTCCAGTGCTTGATTTCAATTCACTTTTACTTGGCACATTGTGAGAAGAGTATTGATCTACAAACATAGTAGCAGCATCGTTCATTGCAATGTTATGCGTTCCCTCTTCAATAGTCAGACAACGTTGTTTACCATTCAAATCAACAGCATAATACAAGGTATTCAACGGGCTTGTTCCTGTAGCAGTAAAGATGATTTCTTTTCCATCCTTGATTGATTTAACGATGTCTTTTACAACAAACTTGTTAGCTGTCAATTGTTTGATCAATTTACCATCAATGGAATAATAGTAAAGATTATTAAAACCATCACGTTCTGAAATCCATACAAAATTATTAGATGATGCAGAAGGGAAAAATGCAGCATGTTCTGGTTCTACCCATTTATCGTTTTTCTCTTCAAACAAGGTTTTCACAAACGCACCTGTTGTTGCATCATAACAATTCAACCACATGTGGTTTTGATCGCGGTTTACTTCTGCAACTAGTATAAATTTTTCATCAGGCGTCCAAGATAAATTGGTGAAGTAATCATCAGCTGCACCTCGTGGAGAAATGAAAACCGTTTGCTTTGTCGTTAAGGAGTAAATGCCCACTTTCGGTTTCTCCGATTTTTGACCTGCCATCGGGTATTTAATTTCCATTAAACTAGCAGGAGTTTGAGTGATATCAACCAAAGGATATGTAGCAACTTCCGATTCATCCTTCTGATAAAACGCTAATATATTTCCTTTTGGCGACCAAAAAATCCCACCACTGATGCCAAATTCGTTTCTTGCAATCGTTTGTCCTGAAACGATGGAACGATCTTCATTGGAAGTAACAATCAATTTTTCACCATTGGCATTCTTTACAAACAGGTTGTTGTTTACGGTAAAAGCAATATGTCCCGCGCCTTCATGGAAAACAGCATTTTCTGCTTTATCACCCACATCGGATAACAATTTTCCTTTTTTAGTACTTGTATTGAAAACATAGAACTGCTGACCATTATTCAAAAACAATTCCGTTGAATTTTTCCAAGAGCAACCAAAGAAATTGTACAATTCTGAACCTAAAGCAGTATTGATTTCTTGGATCGTAAACCATTGTTGTCCAACAGTCGTTTTTGTTCCAGCAGTTGCCGAATACATTGTTTGGTAGTTATCAGAAAAATAGACGTAAGTATCTGTTTTCGGAATCCACATCAAGCCATTAAGTTGTTCCGGTTTGAATGCTCTGTATTGTTGCAATACCGATTCAGACAATGTCAGCTCACGTTTTTGAGCAAAAACAGAAAAAGTTGCAAGGGCAACAAATAGAAAACTATTGAAATACTTCATGAGTTATGAACGTTGAATAAACTGATTAAAAAATAATTCGATGGGCTCTCCTGCTTTGAAACAAGATAAGATGGTATCAAACAATTGATCCGAAACGACTAAATCAGCGTCAAATTCTGACATAAAATACCATTGTTTATTGAAAATCAAAGGCTCTTTTTCAGCAGCTTCTTTGAGTTCTTTTGGTAATATTTTATTTTTTTCTCCACGAATTTCACCATATACTTTCTTGAATTCCGGAGCATTTTTTAAAGTAGAGAAGGTTTCTAAATTTTCTGCAATACCTTCTCTTATGAGCAACAAATCATCTTTGTCGATTTCATAGATTCCACCATAAACTCGAACGGCTTCTGGTCCCAATTCAAAATAAACACCGTGAATGGCTTTCGATTTTTTTCCATTGGGGGCAATGACTGCAGAACACATCATTTTATATGGCGACTTGTCTTTGGAAAAACGAATATCTCGATTGATACGAAAGACACATTCACTTGCCGTTAAGTCTTTAAAGGCTGGATAGCTAAGCGCAAAATGATCAATCAATCGTTGCACAAAAGCATAAAACGGCTTTTTTACAGATTGCTCATAGCGCTTTCTGTTGATGTCAAACCAGTCTTTATTGTTATTCCCAGCAAGCTCGATAAAGAAATCGAGGTAATCTTTTGTAAAATCTGCCATGATTCAAAGATAGTATTTATCTCAAATCAAAGGTTGTCAAAATAAATCTTAATGCAATGGAATGAACCACTCTCCTCCTACCGAAAAGACACCTGTTCTTTGTCCTTTTCTAACAAAAACAAATTGCGTATCCATTGGTATAAGCACATCATAGTTAGGTGTTAAGATTTCTTTCGGATAGTAAAAACCTAAACCAATTTGAGGAGGCAATTTTACGGCATACATATCATTCTGTTTGGATAAAACGGCTTCAAATTTAGCTGGCAAAATGACCTCGCCATCATTGGACTTCACACCAAATTGACCGTTTTCTTCAAAAACTTCTTCACTAGTTTCTCCATTCGAAACAGTAGAAACGGCATGGTAACCAATGATATTACCCTTTTGATCCAAAGCGTATTTATTCCCAGATTGATCCAAAGCAAAAACAGTATCTTTTGTTTCCACGACAAAAATGCCGTTCAATACATTGAGTGACTTCCCTTTTGGTGCATCGTATATTATTTGAGCTTTGGAATTATAAATCAACCATCGTTTTGCACTTTGAAAACAAACAACATGATTCGCTTTTTCGATTGTCAAACACTTATTTTTCCGTGTGACGAGTTGTTTTTCATCCTCATTTAAGTAGATGTTATAACCATTTACTTTACAGATCAAACCTTTACCAAAAACAATTGGACTAACATCAACATTCAATTGCTTTTTACTTCCAATTTTTCGTACATATTTTTTATTGACACCTCTAGAAAACAGCCAGTCAACTCCCAAAAATGATTCATTATTAGATATTGTATCTTGAATTTTTCTTTTTAGATCAACATAAATCGATTGCGCTTCTTGCTCCAATACATAAACCCCATTCGATTTGGCTTCAAAACCAGTTGAAGGTAAATCATCCACTTTTTCAAACTTCAAATTCACCACCATTGCAGCATCACTGTTTTCAACGATAGCCAAACCATCAGTGAAAGGTTGAATCTTATCAAAACCTATTGTACCAACTTGTTCACCATTTCGATTGTAAACAAACCATTTACTTGCTTTTTGAGCAGCAAACAATTCATTATTTAAATAGTAAAACCCTGAACCAAAAGAACCAATCAATTGCATGTCAGTGGACCACAGCAGCGTCGAATCACCTTTTCGCTCAATCAATCTACCTCCTTCAAATTCAAAATCATTATCGATCGTATCAAAAATGTAATCAGGAGCACTTGGATGCACAAAGCCAACATGCAAAGCAGCACTGACTAAGGTACTAAAACCAACTGGGTAACGAATTACATCTTTGTATTTGTAAATCGGTGTTGAGTCTCCTATTTGATAATTCCAAATAACCAGGTCATCATCCGTGTTTTTTGCTTCAAAACTGGCTTCATTGAATACAATTCCTCTTGATAAATCTAATTCTAAAGAAGAATACTCTTTGTTCTTGAGCGCCTTATTGATTAATTCTGGATGGAATGAAGCATCAATTTGTACAAGCCATTTGCCTCCAATCAATTCACGTCCTTTTGTTGGATCCATTATTCTTTGAATAGAAACAGGATCAATTCCTATCGTATTTAAATCATTGTACCATTGATAATTTTCATAAAGTGGAGGAATCTTTTCATTTGCTTGAATTGGTTTAAAAGTTCCACCTATGTGATAAGCAAAAACATCTTCTCCATTGTAGTTAATTCCATTTATTTCACTTGCATCTTGCCTCACTTTACCATAACTTGCCCACCATTCTTTTGATCCATTTGGTGCATAAATCAACCTGTTAGCAGTGGTACTTGTACCGTATGAATATTTATGTAAAGTACTTGAAACAAAAGTACTTCCCACATAGTTTCCAGCTCCAATATCAAAAGCTTGTAAATTTGAAAAGGCTATCAAATGAATCGAATCATCTACTAGCATCGGAATTTCTTCATGCTTCACAATACCTGTGTGAATATTAAATGAATGACCGGGTAAAATTTCCAATAAATTAGGTTGCTCTACGTGTTTCGTAGAAAAATTTTCTCTTAAGCCAAAATACCCCGTTAATTGATGCTCTTCAATATGGGATTTTGGATGTGAAAAATTCATCGTATGATAGAGTGTGTCTTTATAAATTCCATCTATTTCAAAACTTATGTCTCCAGTATAAATCTGTCGATCAAACACGGTCAATCGATCTTCATCCAATGCTACAATTTCTAAGTGATTTTTCGAATAAAACTTTAAAACATCGTCCAATTGCACAAACTCCGAGCAAGGTTTACTCGTTAATTTCCCTTTAGAATTAAAAACATCTTTGACATCTTTCGAATAAAACAAAACGATATAATTGTCTTGAAAATCATATCCGTTATACTCCATTGACGAAAGTGCTTTCCCTTTACTATCAAACAAGCCTACTCCATTGTAATTGTATACTATAAAACAATCCATGTAATACAAAACATGTTGATAGTTTGCTTCAAGAACAACAGTACCATTATCTGAAAAAACACCATGTAATTGTTTATCATGAAACTCAAAAAAGCGGCTTTTACTCATTGAATTAAATGGTAAAATAAAATCAACCCCTTTTTTGGTTAAAACAGTTCCATTTGAATCTGCAAGAAACCATTTATCTCCTTTTAGTACACGATAAAAAGAATTATCCAAACAGTCAATCTGATCAAAAGCAATAGGAACTCTTTGATTTCCATTCAACTCTACCACTCCAACTTTCTGATTGTTCTTAACAGCCAGCTTTCCATTAGGCAATAGGAAATAATCTTCATACTGTCCGCTGATTGCCATTTTTTGGTTCCATAAATATATTTCAGATCTTGATCTATCAGCATTAAAAATCTTCCAAATGGAATCTGAATAAAACACGATATCTTTCCCTTTTGGATCTACTTCAAATCCATCAAAATAACGGAAATACACCCAGTAACCCTTTTCCCAATACCTGCACCAAACCAAAGAAAATGGCTGAATGGTTTTCGCTTTACAAGCAATCAATTCTTGGTCTTTTGTAATCAAGCCAAATTTTTCACCATCCGAAACAAGATAAATAGTAGAAGTTGCCACTTCTTCGCTCATCCTCGTTGGATTAACAAGATCAATTGACTCAAAATAGTGAATGTATTGATAATCAGAAAGGACAAATTCTCCCTCTTTACACATCCCCATTTTATGATCCTTCCAAAAATACAACTCATTGCCAAGTTCAAACCACTTTTCAACATCACCCAACTCTTTCACCTTCTCTAAATGATCGACATCCCAACTATAAACATTCCAAACTGAATTTTCTCGCGAAAAAAAGAAATTGTCATGTTGAAAAACAGAGTCTGAAGTTGCTGGTAAAACCGTTTCCCAATGATCCGAAAAGTACAACAACCCAAAACGGTTTTTTTCTGCAATTATAAAAGGACGTTCACGATTCAATGTATACGGTTTAACCACAACACTATCAACAATTGGAAAAGAATCAATCAATTTCCAATTATCCATAAACGTCCAGCCATTAGTTGTTTTATAGGGAACGATTGTAGTATACGACAAGGAATCTAAAATCAGTTCAGTTTGAGAAAACGCAACAACTGCATGTAACCAAAAATACGCTATGACAATCAAACGAATCATAAACTCGCTAAAACTGCATCAATATCCGCACCTGTTTTCACCTTCTGTTTGATTGGTTTCAATTCGATTTTCAAGGTTTTATTTTTGAATTGAGGAAGGTTTAAATTGCGAATCGCTTTGTCATCTAAAGCATACACTTCGTTTTCTCCAATAACTGCTATC
Organism: Fluviicola sp.; assembly: GCA_020849495.1. Lineage (GTDB taxonomy): Bacteria > Bacteroidota > Bacteroidia > Flavobacteriales_D > Crocinitomicaceae > Fluviicola. The sequence continues at coordinate 31,033 of JADLGD010000167.1, read as the reverse complement.
AATTGATTGCGTTCATAAGGATTAATTGCAAATTTATCTTGCGTTTCAGCACCATATTGAACCACACACAATTTTCCTTCTGGAATTAAAAACACAGATGCTCCAGGGTAAGCATCCATTGGTTTTCCATCTAAATAAAAAGCAGCTAAAATTGGAATGTTTTCCGTTTTATACTGACGATCGTAATTGTAAATCCCCAACTTATCTACATTAAACATGCGCAATAACTTGGCTTCATTTCGTTGTTGACTTCTGATTTTCTCACTGCGATTGAGTGCCTCATTGAATTTCTTGATTTTCTCAAGTAACTTTTTCTCGCCTTTCTCTTTCAATTTACCAGGGAAAACAGGAGCCATCGTCAAAACAATCGTATCTTTTGTTGAAGCAAAGCTCACATCATATTCTAAGTACTCACCTTTTTTGGGAGCCAACTTAGTAAAAGAATACTTTTTATTAAAATATGCTGTGTTGTATGCTGGATCTTCCGATTTTTTACTTCCTGTGTATTTCCACATCACCCCTCCAATCTCTTTAAATTCAGGATATTTAGCCGGATTCACTTTAATATCAAACAATTTATCCGTTGGTGAATATGGAACGGGTTTTTTAGGCTGATTTTCAGCCATTACTTGTTCCAAGCGACTTAAACTATCTTTTGCATCTTGTAGATATGGATTTGGAACAGGAGATTGATTTTTTGCGATTTCTGTCCATCCTCTCGTATTATCAGACAATCCATAAAAATTATACTTCCCTGCATCAGGTGTTGCTAATTCAACTTTGATCTCTTTTCCTTTTCGCAGTTCTAAGGTATCCTTGCCATCCAAAGCCCTTATTTCAAACATGCCCGCACTTTCGAAATCAATTGTTTTACCTGAAGGATCTGTATATTTCATCGGTAAACCACTTGCGAGAATTTCACCTGCAGTTTGATATTCTTTAAAAACCAAGGTTACTTTTCCTTTTGGCGCGCTTCCATCATTGCGAACAAATGCATTTTTTGGAATGTGGATACGTGACGATTTTTTGGTTGTTAAAACGACTTCGCTATCAGTCAACAGGAACTGTTCAACTTCATTTTCTAACCAATTAGAAATTTCCCCTGTCTCAATGGCAGTTATCAATTCATCTTTTAAGGATAAATCAGATGTGTTCTTTGAGTTTGAATCGCTAGAGCAAGCGGTTAAAAAAATCAGAAATCCAAATAGAAGGTTACGCATAAGTAAGTATTTTAGGTTAAATGTAGAATTTCAGGAATTGTAACAATTTTATTTAAACATTTTTTAATAAAATTTCCTTATCCAAAGCTTTAAACGCCTATTTTCCTGTAATATTACTATTACCTTTACCGCAAAATTTTGTTCATGTCACACGTTTCAATTGGTCACATCGAGGCGGCCATTAAAAAAGTCGATACGCTTGATGAAAGTGCTTTAGACCGTTTATCAGAAGCACAAACAACAGCTCAGCCTATTTTATTAGGTTACGTTATGTCTGCGGCTCAAGAATACAACAATCCTGAATTGGAAAGTTTGTTAATCTATTATTTCACCATCGTTCTTGAATCGTTTGCTCAAGCTGGTTTGCATCCAAAAACAGTGACCGACGAACAAATTGATGATTTCGAAGAACCTTACTTCCAATTATTGGATGAATACTTTGAAAAAGAAGAAGATCAAGTGTTGGAAGATTTTGCTGATCAACCCGATTTAGTGAAATTCATGGCCATGGAAATCGGAATGGAAGACGCAGATGGTGTATCATTGGATGATGAAACTGCTACGCAATTGTTCATTGTGATTTTAGCAATGATTTCGTTACTTTCTCGTTCTTTAGACTAAGATGAAAACCCCCATCGACATTGTTAACGAAATGATGCAAAAAGATACCTACTCCCAGTGGTTAGGTATTGAAATCATCAAAGTTGAAGCTGGTTCTTGTGAATTAGCTATGACTGTTCGTGAAGAAATGTTGAATGGACACCAAATAACTCACGGTGGAATCAGTTATGCGATAGCTGATTCCGCTTTGGCTTTTGCCGCTAACTCACGCGGACAAAAATGTGTGAGTATTGAAACCGCAATTGCCCACATTGCACCGATTCACCTAAATGACCAACTAACCGTCAAATGCCAGGAAATCAATTGCGGAAAAACAATAGGTCGCTATGAATCATTGGTTTACAACCAACACCACAAGTTAGTGGCGCGATTCAACGGAACGGTTTTCAGACATCCTGAAAACTGGTAAACCAATTCAAAAAAATCTACAATTTATTATGCGTACATAATATATTTTTGATACATTCGTATCAGACTTATATGTATGCAAAACAAACCCGAATTTTTAATCGACCTCGACGTGCGTTTAACTTGGCACAAGATGTCGCGCATGTACAATCAACAAGCTAACAGCTATGGAATCAGCATGTCAATGGGATTCATTTTACTTCACATTGATAAAGACGGTACACCAAGTACCCAATTGGGACCGCGTATGGGAATGGAGCCGACAAGCCTTTCGCGCACCTTGAAAACCATGGAAGAAAAAGGACTTATCCGTCGAGAAGAAGACGCCAAAGACAAACGGGTTGTGCGTATTTTCTTGACCAAAGCAGGTTTGGATGCACGTTACATTTCCCGCGATGTTGTGTTTGAATTCAACAACAAAGTCATTGAGCGTATACCAAGAGAACATTTAGAAATTTTTGAACAAGTCATCAATCAAGTGCAGTTGCTACTTGATGAAGAAACATCCGATACATCTTCAAATAATTCAACATTATGAATAGACACATTAAACAAGTAGCCATTTTGGGGTCCGGAGTCATGGGCTCACGAATTGCCTGTCATTTTGCAAACATAGGTTGCGAAGTGCTTTTATTAGACATTGTACCAAAAGAAGCCAATGAAAAAGAAGTCGCAAAAGGAATGAGTATTTCAGACAAAGCCGTCCGCAATCGTATTGTGAATGACGCTTTGCAATTTGCCTTGACTTCTAACCCGTCCCCTATTTACAGGAAAGCATTTGCTTCTCGCATCAAAACAGGAAACTTTGATGACGACATGCACCTCATTGCAAATTGTGATTGGATCATCGAAGTAGTTATTGAACGTTTGGACATCAAACAACAAGTTTTCGAAAAAGTAGAGCAATTCCGCAAACCAGGCACCTTGATTTCATCCAACACTTCAGGTATTCCGATTCATTTAATGTTGGCAGGAAGAAGCGACGATTTCAAACAGCATTTTGCTGGAACCCACTTTTTCAATCCGCCACGCTATTTGCCTTTATTGGAAATCATTCCTACGACAGAAACCAAACCTGAAGTTGTTGATTTCTACATGTCTTTTGGCGCTAAGGAATTGGGTAAAAAAACCGTTTTATGTAAAGACACTCCTGCATTCATTGCAAACAGAGTGGGTGTTTACAGCATCATGGCTTTGTTTCATGCAGTGGAAACGCTTGACTTGACCATCGATGAAATTGACAAGTTGACGGGACCTGTTTTAGGTCGACCAAAATCTGCAACATTCCGAACATGTGATGTAGTAGGATTGGATACCTTGGCGCATGTTGCAAATGGATTAAAGGCTAATTGTCCGAATGACGAAGAAAAAGAGTTATTCGAATTACCAGCTTTCATTCAAAAAATGTTGGAAAACAACTGGCTAGGAAGTAAAACTAAACAAGGTTTCTTCAAAAAAACAGTGAATGCTGAAGGTAAAAAGGAAATCTTGTCGTTGAATTTGAAGACCTTGGAATACGAGCCAGGAAAAAAAGTTTCCTTCCCTACCTTAGAAATGGCGAAATCCATTGAAGACCTGCAGCAGCGCACCAAAATGTTGTTCATGGGCATGGACAAAGCAGGGCAATTTTACAGAACCATTTTTGGCGGATTGTTTGGCTATGTGACCAATCGCATTCCTGAAATTTCGGATGATTTGTACAAAATTGACGATGCCATCAAAGCAGGATTTGGTTGGGAACTTGGTCCTTTCGAGACGTGGGACTTATTAGGCTTTGCTCAAGGGAAAGATTTAGCCTTAAAGGCTGGAAAAACGTTGCCTAACTGGATCAACGAAATGGAAAGCGCTGATTGTACTTCCTTCTACAAAACAGAAAACGGCAAGCGCTATTATTATGATTTAGGTTCAAAATCCTATCAAATCATCCCTGGCACAGAATCGCTTGTTTCGTTGAATGTATTGAGAGCAAGCAACAAAGTGTGGGGCAATGCAGATACCACCATTGTTGATTTAGGTGATGGCATTATAAACATTGAATTCCACACAAAAATGAACACCATTGGAGGTGGAGTTATTGAAGGTATCAATAAAGCGATTGATTTAGCAGAAAAAGACTACCGTGGATTGGTCATTTCAAATACAGGAGGAAATTTCTCCGCAGGAGCGAATGTTGGGATGATTTTCATGATGGCCGTGGAGCAAGAAATGGACGAGTTAAACTTCGCTGTAAAAGCCTTCCAAGACACCATGATGCGCATTCGCTATTCAAACATTCCTGTCATTGTTGCGCCGCATAACATGGCACTCGGCGGTGGTTGCGAAATGTCGATGCATGCTGATAAAGTCATCGCACACGCAGAATTATACATGGGATTGGTAGAATTTGGTGTTGGTTTGATTCCTGGAGGCGGCGGTTCAAAAGAATTCGCAAAACGTTTATCTGAAGAACTCAAAGCAGGTGATATCAAGATCAATCGATTAAGAGAACGTTTTCTAACAATTGGTCAAGCCAAAGTGTCTACATCAGCACACGAAGCTTTCGATTTGGGTTATTTACGTGAAGGAATTGACGAAGTAGTTGTGAGTAGAGAGCACCAATTGACCAGAGCAAAAGCAGCAGCATTGGAATTAGCAGAAAACGGCTACATCGCACCAAAACGTTCGAAAAACGTGACAGTTGTTGGTCAAGAAGGACTAGGAATCGTTTTCGTAGGAGCCAACTCGATGTTATCTGGAAATTACATGTCGGAACACGATCGTGTAATCTCTGAAAAGCTCGGTTTCGTTTTATGCGGAGGTGATTTGAGTGAGAACACAGTGGTTTCAGAACAATACTTACTGGACTTAGAACGCAAAGCGTTTGTTGAATTATGTATGCAGCGTAAAACGCTTGAGCGCTTGGAAAGTTTGGTGAAAAGTGGGAAGATTTTGAGGAATTAAAAAGACAAAGGACGGAGGACTTGGGGGACAAGAGACGGAGGACTTGAGACGAGAGACGGAGGACTTAATGGACAAAAGACTGGGGACTTAGAGGACAAAAGACTTGAGAAATAAGAACTAAAAGTAAATAAAAATGGCAGTACATAATTTTAGAAGATTAGAGATTTGGAAAAATTCTATGGAATTAACAAAATCCGTTTACAACATACTTTCAGAAATTCCAATCGATGAAAAATTTGGATTGAAATCTCAAATTTCTAGATCCTCAGTTTCAATACCATCGAATATAGCTGAGGGTTCAGGAAGAAACACCAATAAAGATTTTGCGAATTTCTTAAGCTACTCTTTAGGATCCAGTTATGAATTGGAAACTCAATTAATCCTCGTTCAAGAACTATTTAATATTGATTGTGAGAAAATAATAAACGACTGTCAACAAGTTCAAAAAATGATTTTTGGATTTAAAAATAACTTAATAAAAAACTGACAAAATCAAAGGACGAAGGCAGAATCTGTCTTATGTCCTTTGTCTTTTGTCTTTTTTAAATATCACAAAAACAATGAAACAAAACGCATATATCGTAACAGGATTTCGATCCGCAGTTGGAAAAGCCGGGAAAGGTGGATTCCGATTTTACAGACCAGACGACTTGGCGGCTGACGTTATCAAACACTTGATGGCTAGTGTGCCACAGCTGGACAAAGAACGCGTAGATGATGTGATCGTTGGCAACGCTACGCCAGAAGCTGAACAAGGACTCAATGTAGGTCGCATGATCTCTTTGATGGGATTGAACACCGACAAAGTTCCGGGAATGACCGTAAATCGTTATTGTTCTTCCGGTTTGGAGACCATTGCAATTGCAACTGCTAAAATTGAAGCTGGAATGGCCGAATGCATCATTGCTGGTGGTGTTGAATCGATGTCAGTGATGGCAATGGGAGGCTGGCGCATTGTACCCAACCCAAAAGTAGGTAAAGAAAATCCGAATTGGTATTGGGGCATGGGATTAACGGCTGAAGCAGTTGCGCAACAATACAAGGTATCACGTGAAGAACAAGATGCTTTTGCTCTACATTCACACGAAAAAGCAATCGCTGCTATCAAATCTGGTCGATTCAAAGACGATATCGTTCCTGTAAACATTGAACACATCTTCTTGGATGAAAACGAAAAACGCCAAGTAAAAAATTATACCGTTGATACCGACGAAGGCCCTAGAGCAAGTACGATAGAAGCTTTAGCAGGATTGAAGCCAGTTTTCGCAAATGGCGGTTCTGTAACAGCTGGAAATTCATCTCAAACATCCGATGGTGCCGCTTTCGTATTGGTCATGTCTGAACGCATGGTGAAAGAATTGAACTTAGAACCATTCGCTAGATTGGCTTCTTATTCCGTTGTGGGTGTGGAACCACGCATCATGGGAATTGGTCCAGTTGACGCCATTCCAAAAGCGATCAAAGCAGCTGGCTTGACACAAAACGACATCAATTTGGTTGAATTAAACGAAGCTTTTGCATCTCAATCTTTGGCAGTCATTCGTGAAACGGGATTGAATCCTGAAATTGTTAATGTAAACGGTGGTGCCATCGCTTTGGGTCACCCTTTAGGTTGTACAGGAGCTAAATTAACTGTTCAGATCATGAACGAATTGAAAAAACGCGATCAAAAATACGGCGTTGTAACCATGTGTGTAGGAACAGGACAAGGTGCAGCAGGTGTGATTGAACGATTGTAAAGAATAGCATCAAATACAAAAAACCGTTTTCAATTGAGAACGGTTTTTTTATGCAAAATCTTTACACAAATTAACGCTTCTATAACTCGCTTTTCTCTTTGTTTAATTATGTTTGTATAAATCTAGAAGCGAATGAGTAAAACAGCCTCTTTATTAATTGTCTTAAGTATTTCTGTACTGGTATTGGTATTGGGCAAAAACCTCATTATTCCTTTTGTTTTCGCGTTATTGATTTGGTTGTTAATGCGAAAATTTAGAGACCTTTTGGATTACCTCCCCTTGTTTCAAAAATGGATTCCTCGTTGGGTAAAAACAATCATGAGTTCGTTTTTATTCATCTCTATCTTCTTTTTCTTGGGATCATTGGTGAAAAACAATTTGATCGATTTGATTCAATCGGTAGAGAACAATCCAGGGAATTTTGATAAGATCCTTAAGCAATTGAGTGACATTTTCCCTTTTGATTTCAACACCATTAAAAACGATACTGAAATCAGTCAAACCATTACTAAATCGTTCACCTTTGTTTTCAATTCACTTGGACAATTGGTGCAACAAGCAATGGTCATTTTACTTTATGTGATCTTCATTCTATTGGAAGAATCATCCTTTAGTTTGAAGTTAGAAGCATTGGTAAAAAAGGAACACAATCTGATTGAAACAAAGAAAATTTTCTACAAAATTGAAGCTTCCGTAACCAACTATGTTGGATTAAAAACCTTGATTGCTTCTATTGCATCTGGAATTAGTTATCTGATTTTATACTTCACAGGTATTGAATCTCCCTTCTTTTGGGCATTGGTCATTTTTGTGATGAATTTCATTCCTACAATCGGAGCTTTGGTAGGAACGTTATTCCCTACTGCTTTTGCCTTTTTGCAATTTGGCGAATTAGGTCCTGGAATGATTATTCTGACCTTGGTTGGATCCACTCAATTATTGGTGGGAAATTTCTTAGAGCCGCGTTTGATGGGAAATTCCTTGAATGTTAGTCCGCTTGTTACCGTTCTAGCATTAGCATTTTGGGGAACCATCTGGGGAATTACGGGAATGTTCTTGAGCGTTCCGATTACCGTTATCATGGTGATTGTTTTTTCTCATTTCCCTAAAACACGATCCATCGCCATTTTACTTTCTGAAAAAGGAAACATCGAGGCAAAATAGGAACCAATGAAACACATCCTCTTCTTATGCTTTTTGTTTTCGCTCCTTGGCAGCTTTGCACAAGAAGAATTGACCTATCCTCAAGCGATTTTTGATGGTAAGTACCGCATTGTTAAAAATGAAAACGAACAATTTGGTGTCACCGACAAACAAGGAAACACCATCATCCCCTTTGTTTACAACCGAATTATTGAGCATTCAATTGGCTTAATCGTTTACAAGAAAAACAAAACTTCTGGCTACGAACGCTCCTATTCGAGTGGTTATTTCAACAAAGCTTTTAAAGCGGTTTTGCCTTGTAATTATTCGAGCATTACACCTGTTGATGACGGAACCTTGGTGGCTTGCCAGAACAAAGACAAAAAATTCGGTTTAGTGGATAGTTTGGGGCGCATTTTAGTGCCTTTTAAGTACGACGAGATGAATGTTCCCAGCGAAAAGCTCATCTGCGTTAAGTACGAAACAAAATACGGCTACATCGACCACAAGGACAAAATCATCATTCCTTTTAAATTTCAATTTGCAAAACCTTTCTCGGAAGGATTAGCTGTTGCAACAACCAATCAATTGATGGGATTCATTGATAAACGCGGTCATTTTGAAATCAAGGAACGTTTTACAGGAGCGAATGATTTCCATTTTGGTTTTGCAGAAGTTTTTGTCAACGATGAAGCGAGTTGTGTGAACACAAAAGGCGATTTACTGTTTCCGTTTTTGTTTAAATCCATCAGTTGTATTGGAAACGAATTGTTCTTGTTTGAAGCACCCTCGAGTTATCGTGGAAAATTGGCGACACTTCTGAAGGAAACGCCAAAATCGGATCAACTGGATCAAGTATTACCCGAAATCAATGCCCATCAAGAAACAAACGACTATGACGATCTGTACACTGACGAAGGTGCTTTTGAATTTCAAGGTTTATTGGATCTCAATGGACAAATCATTGGAGGGGAAGGATTTCGACTTGTTAACCTGTTGAGTAGTGATAAAACCAACGTATTATTTGCTGTTCAAAACATCGAAGAAATTCAACAGAAAGAAAATTGGAATTATGCTCTGATGAATCAAACGGGAAAATTGTTGACGAACTACCGCTATTTGGAACTTCTTTTCGACGATACACTAAAACTCATCATTGGAACAGAAGAAAAAGATGGGCAGTTTCAACGTTTTCGCCTAGACGCTTTCGGAAAAGCTACTTTGGTGATGTAGGAACAACCGATTCTTCTTTGGGCACTTCGACTACTTCTTCTTTCTTCAACAATTCTTGCCATTTCTTTGGTCGCAAAGCAGGATTCCAGGTAAAGCCTTTCAAGAACAATTCCTTCGGATCAATTTGATCTATCGGGTAAAAAATACCTTCTGGTTCTTTTTTGAAGGTCACTCCACTCACTTCACCACTATCCAAATAAACAACCAGGTCTGCTGCATAAATGCGATTCATTCCATTGCGTTTTACAATGATGACTGTATCTTCTTTTTTCTCTTCTTCAGGGAAGAAAACGGTTCGTGCATTGCCTAGTACTTCTGAACGAACCAGCTCATTGTTTTTGAAATACGACCACATTTCTTTTCCCGCCAACTGATTGTAGAATTTTCCAGAATCCAATTCATTCACACAAAACGCATTGTAGCGCAGGTGTGCTTTTTCAATCAAGGTGTCGTCCTTTATGAACACACGAATCGAATCGCCACTCATCTCAGAGTTGTAGCTCCAAAAGAAAGGTTTTCCCCAAAGATCCATGGTTCCATTCAGTTTGTTGTAATCCAAAGTGTCTGCCCGACCTTGAATCTTGTTCCGAAAAATGCGCACATCATCATTTCCTGTTATGCGAATGGTTTTGTTCAACGAATCTCTGAAATGCACCAAAGTATCAGCTCGCAAATAAAGCGTGTCCTTGGATTTCATCATCGTCACCAAAGGGAAATCGTAAACCACATCCGAACGTTTCAATTCATCGGCAATGAGGTAACCGCCTTGCAAACGTATTTTTTGAACCGTATCAATGACGGAAACATTTCCTTTTCCAATCGCCAATTTACTTTTCGGAGCGTAATACAAACTATCGCCTTCAATGATTCGTGGAGTTTGATCGATACGTGCATTGGATTGCAACACACCTTCTTCCGTTTGCACATTGAACCAGCCTTTTTGACAATACAACTTGGTTTTCTTATCGGTAATATTCGTTGGGCCGTAAAAATAAACGCGGTGTTTGAGGTAATTGTATTGCAGTGTATCGGTAGTCATTTTCAGCTCCGGACTTTTATACACCACGTTTCCTTTGAAAAAGCTTTCTTCGGTATTGGGATAAAAGTACCCGAATTGACTGGTCAAAACTTCACTACTTGTACTGTTTTCAATTTTACCTCCGTAACGATAGATGGCTTGCGCTCGTTTTGCATCGTATTCCAAAGTATCTGTTGTCACCTTGTATTCACGATCTCTCAAACGCACATTCCCCCACAATTTCGCTTTACGTGTTTTTCCATTGTAATACAATGAATCGCAAAATAAATTGAGGGTGTCCGCTTTATTCAAATGCACATTTCCATAGGCCCACACTTCTTTTGTTTTGGGTTTGTAATGTGCAGAATCACAGTACATGATATTGCCTTGGTAGGTAAAATTAATATTTCCCGTGAGTCGTTCAATACCTGTTTTTTCATCATAGGACAAACGTTCAGCACCGGGCTGTAATTCCAACCAATCATTCTGTGAGAAAGAAACCTTACTGCACACAAAAATTGCGCTCAAGACAAGCGCAATTCTTAAATAAACTATTGAAATTCGTTTCAATTATTTCGTTGCTAAGGTTTGTTTACGATCTGGTCCAACAGAAACAGTCGTCACCGGCACTTCCAAATGTCGTTCCAAATATGTTACATAATCTTTCAATGCTTGAGGAGCAGCTGCATACGATGTTAAACCTGTTAAGTCTGTTCCCCATCCTGGGATATCTTCGTAAACTGGCGTTACTTCTACGCTATCGATGTCGTAAGGCAAATAATCCATTTCTACACCGTCAACGATGTATTTGGTACAAGCGCGAATCGTGTCGAATTTATCCAAAACGTCTGCTTTCATCATCGCTAATTCAGTCACCCCATTGATCATGATTGCGTATTTCATCGCTGGCAAATCAATCCAACCACAACGACGCGGACGACCAGTTGTAGAACCAAACTCACGACCTTCTTGGCGGATTTGCTCTCCTACTTCATCCAACAATTCTGTTGGGAAAGGACCTGAACCAACACGTGTACAGTACGCTTTAAAAATTCCGATCACATCACCGATACGAGAAGGAGCAATTCCTAAACCAGTACACGTTCCAGCAGTTACAGTATTCGAAGAAGTCACATACGGATACGTTCCAAAATCGATGTCCAACATGGTTCCTTGAGCGCCTTCTGCTAAAATTTTCTTTCCAGCTTTCATTGCTGCGTTCAAGTATTGTTCGCTATCTACAGCAGTCAAACTACGCAAGATTTCGATTCCTTCCATCCAAGCACCTTCCATTTCTGCCAAGTTGTACTCAAAGTTATCGAAGTGTTTCAAGATGTTTTCGTGTTTCTCCACCAAAGCATCGTATTTTTCTTTGAAGTTTGGCAAGAAAATATCCCCTACACGCAAACCGTTTCTTCCGGTTTTATCCATGTATGTTGGACCGATACCTTTCAACGTAGAACCAATTTTGTTTTTCCCTTTCGCTGCTTCAGATGCTGCATCCAATAAGCGGTGAGAAGGTAAAATCAAATGTGCTTTTTTAGAAATCACTAAACGCGATTTGATGTCGATGTTGAAAGGAGCTAATTTTTCCAATTCTTTTTGAAAAACAACTGGGTCAATCACCACACCGTTTCCGATTAAGTTGATCACATTACCATGGAAAATTCCAGAAGGAATCGTGTGTAAAACGTGTTTCACACCTTCAAACTCTAAGGTATGACCTGCATTTGGCCCACCTTGAAAACGTGCGATGATATCGTACTGAGGCGTCAATACATCCACAATTTTCCCTTTTCCTTCGTCACCCCATTGTAACCCTAATAGTACATCTACTTTCATGCGATAGAATTATAGTTTGCTTCAGCATCCTCTACGGAAGCATAACTTGTAAAAATTTCATTTAGTTTGGAAAGCTGGAACAACTTTGCCACCATTGGTTGTAAATCCACCAAGGCGCAATCGCCACCAACATTTCTTGATTTGGTCAACAAGCGAACAAAGAAGTTCAAACCTGTTGAGTTGCAATATTCTAGTTTTGCTGCATCACACACCCAGTAAATCACACCCGTTTTTTGGTGTTGCTCCACTGTTGCAAACAACTCAGCAATTCCTTCATCAGAAATAATGCGACCTTCTGGTTGAAGTACGCCTACTTTACCATGAATTGAAATATTGAAAACTACACTCATGCTTTTTTATCTTGATCCTCTTCTTCGTTTCGGACAGCGTAAAAATAAAGCGAATGGTGCTGGATTTTCACACCGAAAACTTCTTCGATGGTTGCTTTAATACTTTGAACGCGCGGATCGCAAAATTCAATCACTTCACCCGTATCGGTTACGATAACATGGTCGTGTTGCTTGGAACCGTGCGATTTTTCAAATTGCGCAATGTTTTTACCGAATTGATGTTTACGCACCAAGTTACACGCCAACAACAACTCAATAGTATTGTAAAGTGTGGCACGAGAAACGCGGTAATTTTGATTCTTCATCTTGATGTAGAGCGATTCGATATCGAAATGCCCTTCATAGTTGTAGATTTCAGCGAGTATGGCAAAGCGCTCAGGCGTCTTACGATGTCCGTTTTGCTCTAAATACGCGGAAAAAATATTCCGAACTGTAACTTGCAAATCTGGCTGTTGCATGCGTCGAATTTGAAAGGGCAAAAGTAGTGATTTTTCGCAGAACTCCACGAAAGATTATCCACAATCGACCAATGATTTGAACAAAATAGCGAAATATCTAAACCGATTTACTCTTCAGCGTTATCCCAACGTTCAACGCGCTTCACTCCTTCTACTTGTTCGAACTTGCGCATCAAGGTATCCAAATGCTCGGTATCGTAAACCAAAACGCGGATGCGACCTTCAAACACACCATCGTTTGCTTCGAAGAAAATGGATTTCATATTGACATTTAACTCATTGGAAATGACCTCGGTAATTTTATTTACAATTCCCACATCATCGATACCAATCAAACGAATGGCCGCTACACGTTCCGTCAAACTTTCACCTGCCCAACGTGCTTTCACACAGCGATAAGCCATTTTTGATTGCAAATGTTCGGCATTCGGGCAATTGATGCGGTGGATTTTGATTCCTTCAGAAATGGTAATGAAACCAAAGACTTTATCGCCAGGAATGGGATGACAACAACGCGCCATTTGGTATTGGATGTTTTTGAAATCCTCTCCAATGATGATGATGTCTTCTTTCTTGTTGATTTTTGGATACACATCCAATTCATGTCGGTCTTTACCCGTTTGAATTTTGCGCTCCATTTGCAACACGCCACCAGTATTTTCCAACTCGCGCAATTTACCTAAGTCAATCTTTCCTTTGGCAATGCGAATGTACAAATCAGTAGCTGAAGGCATACTGTAAAAACGCTCCAGAACAGTTATGTTTTCAGACGTAAAACGGATATTGAATTGTTTGAACTTGCGCTCCAAAATCTCTTTTCCATCCATGGCAATTTGCTTGCGCTCATCGTTCAAAGAAGATTTGATACGTTGACGAGCCTTAGCCGTTCCCACCAAGCGCAACCACTCTTCCGTTGGTTTTTGCTTTGGTGATGTGATGATTTCCAACTGGTCGCCGTTGTGCAATTGATAACTCAGAGGAACCAAACGGTTGTTGACTTTCGCACCAATGCATTTATCGCCAATGGCAGAGTGAATATCGTAGGCGAAATCCAAAATGGTAGCTCCAACTGGTAAAACGCGTAAATCTCCTTTCGGTGTAAAGACATAAATTTCATCGTTGAACAAATTCATCTTGAATTCATCCACGAAATCCATCGCATTGACATCCGGATTTTCAAGCAATTCACGGATTTCAGCTATCCAACGGTCGAATTTCGAATCGTCTTTTTGGTTTTCCTTGTAACGGTAATGTGCAGCCAAACCTTTTTCAGCCACCTCATCCATTCGTTTCGTACGAATTTGCACTTCCACCCATTTCCCTTGCGGCGACATCACTGTTGTGTGCAAGGATTCGTAGCCATTTGCTCGCGGTGTAGAGACCCAATCGCGCAAACGATCCGGACTTGGCTGGTAAAAATCAGTCACCACCGAATACACGCGCCAACAATCTGCTTTTTCCAATTCAATGGGCGAATCCAAAATGATGCGAATGGCAAACAAGTCGAACACCTCTTCAAAAGGCAAATCTTTCGACTGCATTTTGCGCCAAATAGACGAGATGGATTTGGTACGCGCTTTTATTTCAAAGTGGTAGCCTTCTTTTTGCAAGGCCTCACGAATGGGATGTACAAAGCGGCGAATGAAGCGATTACGCACATCTTTCGTTGATTTCAACTTGGATTGAATATCGTTGTAGATTTCCGTCTCGGTGTACATCATCGCCAAATCTTCCAATTCGGTTTTGATGGAATACAAGCCCAAACGATGAGCTAGAGGTGCGTATAAAAATTTTGTTTCAGAGGCGATTTTCACTTGTTGCTCCGGTTTCATGGAACTCAGCGTACGCATGTTGTGCAAGCGATCCGCCAACTTGATCAGCACCACACGTAAATCATCCGAAATCGTCAGGATCATCTTACGGAAATTCTCCGCTTGGATCGACGTATTTTGATCGAAAACATCTGGAATTTTCGTCAAGCCATCAATGATACGACGCGCTTTTGCTCCAAATAAATCTTCGATGTCTTGCAACGAAATGTGCGTATCTTCTACGGTATCGTGCAACAAAGCACAAGCAATGGAAGTAGCACCCAAGCCCATTTCTTCGGCACAAATACGCGCAACTGCTATGGGATGATAGATATAAGGTTCCCCCGATTTTCGACGCATTTCTTTGTGCGCTTCAACGGAAACGTCGAATGCTTTGCGGATATATGCGGTATCTTGGCGCGTACGATTTTTGGTTGCACGCAGCAAGCCTTTAAAAGCCAAGAGGATTTCTTTTCGTTCTTTTTCTAAATCAATTTGCGGTTCCATGCGGGTAGTAATACAAGCAATTAAGGTACAAAGATAGTTTGAAAACGAAGCGTTTTTCAGGAAAGGAAAGGAAGTGTTAACAAAGCATTGTTTGGGACGCGATGCTTCGCTTCCGTACAGGAGGCATCGCTTCTTTAATCTTAAATAGATGTTTTTCTTTTTCTCAGAAATCTAAAAATCAAAAAGACCATTAAAATCAAAAAGACAAAACTGATACTAATGAATGCGTAAAAACCAATCGAAGGATCCTTTTGACTAGTTACCTCATCATTGACGTCTTTTTCTTCAAATTCCCCATTAAAAAAGATAGGCTGAATAGATTTTAAATCACAGTTTCCTGCGGCATCAACTAAATTAAACGTTATTAGATAAGTAGACTCGGAATCAAATTCCACATTGTAATCACACATCGTTTCCCCAAAAATTATTGACTCATCATCGAAAGGAAGAAACAATGTTTGATGTTTTTTTCTTTTACTATCTAACACATCAATTTGAACAACATGCTGCTCCTTATTATTTAATTCATACCCGAAATACAATAGTTTTTCATCACCACAGCCATACATAGCAAAGCTAGTTTTGAAAAGTTTTGGCTTTCTTTTCCATTTAGGTGGTGCTTGATCTATTTCATCGGTAGTTTCAAACCATTTCGTGAAGTAAGCTAAACTATCATCAATAAAGTATGGAACTTTTAATAAATACTTTGTGTTTGCTTTTAAAGGAAACTGAGTACTAAATACAAATTGGTTATTGGAAGCATAACGAAACGATCGATTGAGTGTTGCCATTCGAATTGAATCCTTACCAGCAATAAGATAAACCGGTATAGAGTCAAAGACATATCTCATCCCGCTAGGTAAAATAAATCCTCCAGATTCAATTACCAGTTGAACATTTCGTGGGATTTTTTTACTAGTTGGATAAACATTGACAGTGTTTGGACCAAACATACAAAGCGCATGTAGATTTAAACTGCTTGTAAGAAGCATTAATATCAATATGTATCTCATTGTTTTTTATTGCTGAAGATAGAGCTATTACCCATTATAAAAAACACAGATGAATCAGTTAGATGACTATTTTGATAAACAATACTTCTGTTTAAAACTTAATAGTAATGAAATCGCATTACGCACCACTAAAATCAGGGCTTCCACATAATTTTATTAATTTATAAAAATGAGTAGAAAACCTTCTTTTTCGATCAATCGATCTCGTATTTCAATCGAATCGTAATATTGGCTGTTTTCTTTTTGGAACTCGTATTGAAATTTCCACCCCACGAGAATTGTTCTGAAGAGTTTTCACCTGTGATTTGGAATACACCCATTTCGGCATTTTTCAACCCTCCCAATTCACCACCTGCGTTGAGTGCAATTTTCTCAGCTCTGTTTTTCGCATCTTTGGTCGCTGCCTCAATCATTTTCACTTTCAGCTGAGCCAATTTGGTGTAATAATATTCAGGGGTAAATGAATTTAATTCTACTCCTGCATCAATCAGTTCAGTTACTTCGCGTGATACATTTTCCACTAAATCCACATTTTTGGATTGAATTTTTAAGTTCTGTGTCAAAACATAGCCATTGAACACCGTATTACGGATTTGACCATTTGCATCGTATTCGTAAAAGAAATCTTTTTGAATATCCACCGCTTCAAAAATCAGTTCATCTGCCTTCACTCCTTTTTTCGATAAATAGGCTTTGATTGCTTTTTGATCACTGTTCAATTCCGCATAAGCTGCTTTTAGATCCATGTTTCTTTTTGAGAAACTAGCTCGCCAAACAATTAAATCACTGGTAAAACTTTCTTCTCCAGCACCAGTAACACTGATTGATTCAGACACTTTCGCACGGTTTTTATAGCCATTTGCTAATAAGTAACCCGCAATGACAACAGCTAATGCGATGATGATGGTATTCAGATAATTTTTCATAAATGAAGGTAGAATTAATTGATTGAAAGTTAATGAGGATATGGATACGATTTACAAAAACGGGGATTTATTTTGAATAAAAAATGGGAGCGCTGATTTCAATCTAAAAACAACTGTATCCTTAGAAAATCATTAAAAGCACATAGGAAAATGCTGCCTTCGAGTGCCTCAGTCAGCGAATTGATAGAGAACCTCAGTTAGGAAATTGAATTGAACAATAAAAACCACAAAGAAACAGAACTCACATAGACGCAAAAATGTTCTAGGGTTTACAACCCTAGACGGGTCTAGTCATTTTTTAGCGGTATATTGATGCGCCCGCGCGATCTTCATTTTTAATTTGAAAACCCACAAAAAAAGGAACCCATTACTGAATTCCTTTTTTTAATTTGTTTTTTAATCCCTAGCTAGTTTGAAAACAGTAACTTCTTTTTCACCTGTTGAAGGATAATCTTCGGTCCATGTCAATGTCATTTCTTTTTTTGATTCATCAGAAATTTTCATTTCAACTACCTCACCATTAAAAATAAAAGAAATAGCGTCTTCAGTATTAGTCCATGTACCTCCTTGCGAACCTGATTCACCTACATCAACGTAATTATAAATCACTGAACCGTTTTTGTCGAAAACAAAACTCCCCGCATTTGTAGCATAATCAGAATCCATAACCACCCCGTCTTGGAAATACTGATAAGACCTCGATTGAATTGACCATTTACCATCTTTACGGTGCATCCAACGTTCAATTCGCTGTTCTTTTGAACAAGCGCCCAATAAAAAAACAGTAGATAAAAGCATTAAAATCAATTTTGACTTCATAGTGTTAAGTTTATAATTCACACAAAAATAGCTTTTTCTATTTATCCTGAAAAATTAAAGAAACATTAGACCTTTATCACAAAAAAAAGGACGCGAAGCATCGCAATAGGAACCCGACATATCAAGAAAAGGGACGCGAAGCATCGCGATAGGAACCCGACATATAAAGAAAAGGGACGCGAAGCATCGCGTCCCATCTATATTCCTTTTTCTAATATATCTTGAATTAAAAATTATTTCGCAGGTAAAATTTTCCCAGTCACCTCACCAAAACCAATACGCACTCCGTCTCTTTCAGAGAAACCGCGCATGATTACCGTGTCTCCATCTTGGATGAATTTACGCTCTGAACCATCGTTCATTTTCAACGGTTTTGTTCCTTTCCAAGCCAATTCCAACATGGATCCGTAAGAATCCGGTGTTGAACCAGAAATGGTACCAGACCCCATCAAATCGCCGCAACGGATATTGCATCCATTTACCGTATGATGCGCTAATTGCTGCGCCATGTTCCAATACATGTATTTGAAATTCGAAGTACAGATTTTTGTTTCATCCGCATTTTCTGGCTGAATGAATACTTCCAATTGCACATCGTACGACAATTGTCCGTCAAACTTCAAGTAACTCAACACTTCTGGTTCTTGTTTTGGCGTATCCACTTTATAAGGTTGCAAAGCATCCAAAGTCACGATCCAAGGTGAAACCGTTGAAGCAAAGTTCTTCGCCAAGAATGGCCCTAGTGGAACGTATTCCCAAGTCTGGATATCGCGTGCCGACCAGTCGTTGAACAAACATAAACCAAAGATATATTCTTCTGCTTCTGCTGTTGAAATCGAATCGCCCATTGGTTTCCCATCAAAGGTAATGAAAGCCATTTCCAACTCGAAATCCAAGTTTCTACAAGGAGCAAAAATCGGAGGCTCTTCCGGATTGGGTTTGATTTGTCCTTTTGGACGGTAAATTGGTTCACCTGAAACCACCACTGAAGAAGCACGACCGTGGTATCCAACAGGAATCCACAACCAGTTTGGCAACAAAGCATTTGCAGGATCGCGGAACATCATTCCCACATTCGTAGCGTGTTCACGAGAGGAATAAAAATCCGTGTAATCACCAATTTGAACGGGCATGCACATCGTTACGGTATTCACTGGAATCAACACTTGCTCTAAGTGATGTGTGTTTTTCTGCAAATCTGCTTGATTCGCATCCAACAATTTCGAAATGCGGTTGCGCAAATCACGTACGGCTTTTTTACCGCGACGCATCATTGCATTCAAGGTGCAGCCATCAAAATCACTCAACTCAAACGGTAAATTCTCCAAATAACCCAATACAAACAAGGTTTTCAAATCAATCACCATATCGCCAATTCGAGAGGCAACACGCGGTGTTAATTGATCGTTTTTCACCACCCCGAAAGGAATGTTTTGAATCGGAAAATCAGAATTGGCAGGCACTTCTACCCACGATTTTAAGTTTGGATTATTTGCAGGAATGTTTGACATAACAGTGAACTTTTTAAGTGCTCACAAAGATAAAGGATTTATCTAGTTTTCGCTTTTTTTCGCACATCATTTCTATCTTTGTACCACAAATCATACTACATGAAACTGCTACTTCTTAGCTCAATCTTTCTTGCCTTGCATACTCAAGCGCAAAGCATCAAAGCATATTTCAATCATCCAGTGGATCATTCTGTCTCTGCAAATACAGACGCCAACTATTCTTCGCACTTGGAAGATACGATCGTGGAGTTGATCAACAGCAGTAACACTACTTTAGAGATGGCCGTTTGGGACAATGGAAGTACTGCCATCGTTAACGCCATCAATGCTGCATACACCAGAGGAGTTGCGGTGCGCTACATCACTTCGAGTAATGCATTGAACAGTGCGCTGGGCTCGCTCAACAGCGCCATACCTGTATTGGAACGCAACAGCGGTATTTCGAGCAATGTGATGCACAACAAATTCATCATTGTCGATCAACAAACCATTTTGAGCGGATCGATGAACTTTGGAACAGGCAGCATGGTGGACGATTACAACAACATCGTGATCATTGAAAACGCCAATCTTACCAGCAATTACCTCATCGAATTCAACGAAATGTGGGGCGCCAATTCGGGTCCAGCAAATACCACTTTGAGTAAATTTGGTCCCGATAAAGCGGACAATACCACGCATTTGTTTACAGTGGGAACAACGCCTGTTTCGCTTTACTTCTCACCTACCGATCAAACAACAGCACACATTGTGACGGCCATTGATGCAGCGGATGTAACTTTGGACGTAGCGCTTTTCACCTTCATCAACAACGATTTGGGCGATGCTGTGATTGCAGCTAAAAACAGAGGCGTTGCCGTGCGTGCCATCATTGAAAACGTGAGTTACTTTGGTTCGGAATACAACAATTTGGTGAGCGCAGACATTCCCGCACTTTCGCATGCCAATGTGAACTTTGACTTTCACCACAAATACGCCGTGATCGATGCGCACACTGCTAGTTCAGACCCTACGGTAGTAACAGGAAGTCACAACTGGACCAACTCTGCAGAAGACGAATACGATGAAAACACTTTGATCATTCACGATGCAATCATTGCCGGACAATATGCCGAAGAATTTCAACAACGCGTAAACGATTTAACGAGCAGTGGCATCGAAGAAAACGTCAATGACTTGATTCAAATTCAAGTGGACGGAGCGAAAGAACGCATCTGGATTGCAAGCGAAACCGCCGATCTCCAAAGTGCCCGCATCATGCAATTATCGGGAGCGCTTTGCATGCAACAAGCAATTAGCGGAAATGTTGATTACCTTGACCTGAGCAAGTTGTCTTCTGGTGTTTACTTGTTACAGGTGCAATTTGAAAACGGATTGGTTGCTGTGCAGCGATTTGTGAAATAGTATAACTTGGGGCTTAGCAGGAATGACTTACCGCGAATACGCGAATGTTTAAAGCGCCTACCGGTCGCTTTTTTGTTTTACTTAATAAAATGGCGTCAGCGTGTCCCGATTTTAATTGGGAGTAAGCGCCATCAAATTCGCGTCTTAGCGGGAAAAGAAAATCCATGTTACAGAATTCTCGTGTCGTTGACACGAATAATTGTATTTGCTTTGCTTAAATGACTTACCACGATCCCGAAGTGTCGGGACGTGAGCACGAATGTTTAAAGCGCCTACCCCCGAATCGTTCCTCTCGGGGCAGGCGGTTCGCTTCTTTTTTTGTTAAAACTAGTGAAATGGCGTCTGGTAAGCGCCATCAAATTCGCGACTTAGCGGGAAAAGAAAAAAGCACCTTCTCGATTGCTAGTGTCGTTGACACGAATAATTGCATTTGTTATACTTAAATGACTTACCACGATCCCGAAGTGTCGGGACGTGAGCACGAATGTTTAAAGCGCCTACCCCCGAATCGTTCCTCTCGGGACAGGCGGACGCTTTATTTTGAACTATTCAAACTTTACACATGACAATACATAGTATTCTCTAAACATCATGCAATACATATAGAGAATCCAATGGCGACTGGTAAGCGCCATCAAATTCGCGTCTTAGCGGGAAAAGAAAAAAACAGAAACATTCATTGAAGAATTTACTTCACTTTCTTTTTCACAAAAGCTTTAAAATCTGCCCAGCTTTTGGCATCTGCTTCTGCATTGTAGGCAATTGGAATGGAAAATTGTTTCCCGGTTGCAGTAGAGTTTGGATTGGTGAAAGCATGTGTAGAATTCGGGTAATTGATGAAGGTGTAATCGCCTTTCAAGTTTGTCATTTCTGTTGCCAAAGCATCGATATCTGCTTGAGGAACAAAACGATCATCTGCACCATTGCACACCAAAACTGCGGCTTGTAAACGACCCGCTTTGAGTGGCGCTCCGTTTAAACCGCCATGGAAACTCACCACTGCATCGAGCGGCGCCCCCATTTTAGCAGCATTCAAAACCACATTGCCACCAAAAAAATAACCAATTGCCGCCATTTTGTTGGCTTGAACTCCTGGAACCGTTAAGGCTGCTTGATAACCCGCCATGAAACGCGACAGCAAAACAGCAGTATCCGCATATACTTGTCCTGAAAGTGCTCCTGCCCCACTCGGATTATCGGCACCAATACCTTTTCCGTACATGTCAATACAGATGGCGATGAATCCTTCCTTTGCCAATTGCAACGCACGTGTTTTCGGGTATTCGTTCAAGCCCCACCACTCGTGTACAATCAAAATGGTTTTAGTGTTCTTGGTCACTTTAGCAGGTTTTGCCACAAAGCCCAAAAACGGTTTTCCATCTACAGCATAAGCCAAGGAATCGAGTTGCTGCGCCCAACCTGAAACAACAGTTACCATTACCACCGATAAAACAAGGATCTTTTTCATCATTTGATTTTAATATAGAACAACAAAGGTGGTGAAAAGTTGTAGAAGTAGAATGAATCCATCTTTCATCAAAAATGAATTACTTTGTAGCATTCAATTTACAAACATGTCCTTTTTTCGAAACCTCTTCATAGTTACTAGCATTTGCTGCGGAACGCACTTTTCAAACCTTTGGGCTCAACAACCGGTTTTTGATTGTTCGGTTCTATGGCAGAAACTTCAAGCTTCCAATCGTTTTACTGCCGCTGATGCTGCAAAATCTGAAGATTATTTCTTTCAAGAATACTGTGGTTGTTTGCATGCAACTGGTGATACTGCTAAATTGAACCAATTCCGCTATGTTACCAATTTGAGTGCCTTTAGTGGCGGATACGCGCTCATGAAAACGCTTTGGTATTTCGCTATTGTAGACAGCAACTTCAATGAAATCAGTCAAACTTTGAATCCTACTGCAAACTACATTGGTTTAGGCTATTTCACCGAAGAACAATTTGGGCAAATCGTTTTATTCAACGCACATCGACAAGCTATTCGAACACCTCAGCAATACCAGCGATTGAAAGTACTCGCTTCTCAAAAAACAGGAAAAACATTGTTCATTGGCCAAACAGGACTCACATGTGAAGCATTCAACGAAGAAGGAACCATTTTGAAAACGTGGGAAGGCATCTCCAGAACTGAAGTGCTTTCAGATCATTTATTACTGCTTTATACCTACACTCCTCCGGTTGGTGAATATGACTTGGGAACTGCTAAAAATGCCATTTACAATGCTGACTTGGAGGAATTATTGCCACTCACTGCCGGAAAAATGAATCTGGTTGATAACCAATTCATCTTTGTGACGGATAAAAGCGAGGCCTTGATTTTGGATGCGAAAGGAAACCTAAAACTGCGCCAAGCGGGTGTTCATTACCGCGACACGAAAAACGATTTCAAAATGGTGGCTCAAATCAATGGTCGCTGGATGAATTATGACCTCGATAAAGGTGTTTTTGATTCACTGGTTCCACATCCTGAACTCAATCGTTATGGATATAGTTTAGTGATACATCCGAAAAACAACAAAGCATTTTTGATTCGAAATCCACAAAAGAAAAGCGAATTTTTAGATCCGGTGAAACAAATTGATCAATTAGACGAAAATTGGCTGGGCATTTACACCGAGCGCGAAGCGTTTTGCTGGAATCTAAAAACGGGAAAGAAAATCAAACAACCCAAAACCTACCTTGAAGCAAAGGCCTTGAAAAACGGTGAAACAACCAACACCAACTATTCCATTTTTCCCTTTCTCTTCAAGACTTCTCATATTGCTGATGAAAAAAGACGCATTGAATCAAAACACTTGTTTGTATACGAAAGTTACGCCTACGATGCCACTGGAAATGCAACCACTTTGATTCGCCAAGATTACCGCTGGAACATCACTGCTGCCCGTTTGGTGATCGAAAAAGGCTACTGTTTCAATTACAATGCGAAGAATCAATTAGTTGATTCCTTTCCCGCAGACGAAGTGTACGAATTGCACCGCAACAACTTGCTCAACTTCAGTGATCATCCGGAGTTCATTCCCTTAGCCTACAGCCACAAGGGAAATAAAGGTTTATTTTACCTCGGAAACGCTTTGCGAACTGCAGCCATTTACGAAGAGGTAAAAGCAGATAAAAACCGTGTATTTCGCATCACGATTCGGGAAAATGGTAAATATGGTGTGATTGATCCGTTTGGTAAAGTAATTGTGCCACCGAAATACGCTATCACCTCTTTCGAAGAAAACGGAACCATTCGCACGCAACAAGTAAACGAAAATGGAAGTCCGCTTGTAGGTCATTTTTTCTCTTTACTGCCATTGGAACCCGTAATGGATTCTTCTGTTTACTTCCAGCCATCTCTCACCCAGCGCCACCTGCTAAAAACAAGTTACAAAAACCACAAAAGAAGATGTATTGACCTAGCAAATGGTGGAGCAAACGTGGCAAACACCCAACTACTCTTCCCTTTGCACAACGGTAATTTTTTAGCCAGTAAAGAAGACGAATACCACAAACAATTGGTCGATCAGAAGCAGCAACAATTGGTTCAAGCCAATCTGTTCAATTACTGCGAATTACCGAGTGGATTCTATTTCACCTCCAACGTTGAAAGTCTGAAAAATGCGGTTTACTCCAACCAAACAAAGACAGCGATTCCTTTGGATCTTCAATTGACCTTCGACGAAACAAACGCCAAACAATTACTGGGCAAAAAAGAAGGGCAAACCTACCTCATCAACTCCGACGGAACACAGGTAAAATTACCCGAAGGCTTCCACTACAAAATCACCAACTACGACGGTTTGGTTTACTACGCCAAGCCAGACAACACCAGTCTTTGGGGCTTAATAAAATCTGACGGCACCCAACTCACCGAAGCCATCTACGAAAAAGCCTATGACTTCGAAGGCGAACACGGTATTGTTTGGAAAGAGATGAAGCGCTATTACATCGGCGTTGACGGAAAGGTTTTGGGGTTTTAGGGGGATTGAAAATTGAAATATCAAGTTTATCATTTTAATTGTTGATTATTCTTAAATAATTACTTTTTTTGTGTAAGTATATTTTTTATACATATTGAAGATTTTTCAAATGTTCCTGACACACTAAAACATTGGATCAATCTAATAGTTTTTTAGAATGAAAAAACAACATAAAACACAACTAAAAGCCGTTGATTTCTTCTGTTCTGGTGGCGGAATGAGCTCTGGAATGCAACAAGCTGGAATAAAAATTTTAGCTGGAATTGATTATGATAATTCTTGTAAAGAAACATACGAAGCAAATATCCAAGGGGCAAAGTTCATTCATGCAGATGTTTTTGAATATCAAGAAAAGGAATTGGAAAACGCGCTGAATCTTCAACGAAATGACGACGATCTAGTGATGATCGGATGCAGTCCTTGCCAGTTTTGGAGTATCATTAATACGAAACGAGAAAAGTCTGAAAAATCAAAGAGTTTGTTGACTGAATTCAAACGCTTTGTTGAATATTTTAATCCAGGATATGTAGTTGTGGAGAATGTTCCAGGTGTACTTCGTAGAAAAGAAGAAAGTGGTTTAGAAGACTTTATACATTGGCTGGAATCTCATGGTTATGCAGTTCATCATGGAGTACATAACGTTATGGAATATGGCGTTCCTCAGAGCCGACGTCGCTTGACATTAATAGCCAATCGTGTAAACAACAATGTTCTTGAACCCATCAAATACAAAGGGAAACTTAAAACTGTTTATGACACAATTGGTGAACATAACGGGTTCCCAAAAGTTGCAGCTGGTCATCGTGACGAAACAGAATTTATGCATACCGTTGCTGGTTTAAAGCAAATTAATATAGATCGCTTGAACATTACCGCTAAGAATGGTGGTTCCAGAATGGCTTATGCAAATAATGAAGAGTTAGCGCCTTCTTGTCATAAGAACGACACGGTTAATTTCAAAGACACCTACGGTAGAATGTGGTGGGACAAACCTTCACCTACTATTACCACTAAATTTTTCAGCATTTCTAATGGACGATTTGCCCATCCAGAAGAAAACAGGGCAATCTCAATTCGCGAAGGTGCGGCTTTGCAGTCGTTTCCATTAAATTACACTATAAAAGCTTCAAGTATTGCAAATGCCGCTAGAATGATAGGCAACGCAGTGCCACCAAAATATGCCGAGGCAATAGGTAAAGCGATAATTCAAAATCATAGAAATGCAATTTAGGACTAAAGCAAGAGCTGTAGATTTATTAGGTAAAGGACAAATTGCTGATTTACCTACCGCCATAACTGAGTTATGGAAAAATGGCTATGATGCCTATGCAGACAACTTAAATGCAGATTTATTTAAAGAGGGCTACAACGGACTCTCTAAATCTTATTTTATCATTTCTGATGACGGAAAAGGAATGTCTGGTACTGACGTTTTAGATAAATGGTTAGTACTTGGAACGGATTCAAAATCAAGAGCTGAATTAGATGAAGAGTCTGAAGATACACTATGGAAAAGACCACGTATCAAAGCGGGAGAAAAAGGTATAGGTCGTTTATCTGTAGCATATCTGGGAAACCCGATGTTAATGCTTACAAAGAAAATCGGTTTTCCTTTGCAAGTTGTATATTTTGATTGGAGATTATTAGAAAACTATAATCTGTTTTTAGATGACATTATAATTCCGATTAAGTCTGTAGAAAAAACAGAATCACTAAACGTCGATTTTTCTGAACTGAAAAAAATGTTTCTATCAAATTTTGATAAAGAAGCAGATTTGGATGAGAAACCAATATGGGAAGGGAAGCAAACAGAATTGAAATCCGACATTATTTCAGATACGGAAAACGCAATATTAGAGGAGCCGATTCTGAATAATATAATTTCATTCTTTAACTCGGATGATGCTCACGGAACAATGTTCTTGATTTTTAATCCTATAAATCAAATTATAGAATTATCAGAAAAAGACGAAGACAAGATAGACGAAGGCAATTTTGTTACATCAAGTCTTATTGGGTTTACAAATCCTTTTAAAGAAACTCAAATTAAAATTAATACCGTTTTTAATATTCATAACGATTCAGAAACTTATGATTTATTAACAAAGCAAGGTAATTTTTTTGACAAAACAGATTTTGATTTAGCAGATGTTTACATAAAAGGAAATTTTGACGGCAATGGAACTTTTGATGGTATTTTGAGAATATTTGATAAATCCATAGACTATAATTATACTAATCCACGAAAAAAAGATAAACGTTCTTTTTATGGCAATATTCCTATAGAATTGGGCTATTCGCAAGGTGTGGAAAACTCTTCAAATTTATCAGAAATTCAATTTGCTAAAATATCAGCAAAAGTAAAAGAATACGGAGGATTGTATATATTCAGAGATGATTTCAGAGTATTGCCGTATGGAAGGGAGAATGCCGATTTTTTGAACTTTGAACTAAGAAGGTCTAAGAGAGCTGGAACATATTATTTTTCATATCGAAGAATGTTCGGTTATTTAGATTTGACTCGTGAAAGTAATCCTGATTTAAGGGATAAATCCAGTAGGGAAGGGTTAATAAATAATGCGCAATACAGAGCTTTTACAAGTGATGCTATAAATTTTTTCATTGCCTTGGCACAGGACTTTTTTGCAACTGAGTCTAAGCAATCTATTTTCAGGGATAAACTGAACGAAATTCAAAGTCAAAATAAAGCTTTGGAGGCAGATAAAGCCCGTGAAAAAGCTGAAAAGATAGCATTTACAAAATCATTAAATAGTTATCCTCAAAGATTAGATGAGCATAAATCTAAGTATGAAAGTCTTCTGAATACATTGGATGAAAAGTTGGATAATATAAATATTACCTACTCGGAAGTTGAGGATATTTTAGATGAATTACAAAAAATGGACTTAGAATTTAAAAATTTAATTCCTAAGGTTCCGAAAAGATATAAGCCTACCGAAACACAAAAAGAACGATTATATAAATTTGAAAATCGTCTTAATAATTACGTTGAACTTGTTAGTCCGAAAAGAGAAGAATTAAATAGAAAAGCACAGGACAAATTAGAGATTCGAGATTTAAAGATTGATTTTACAAAAAAATATAACGGCTACATCTCTTCATTAGAGAAATCGCTCAATGAATACAGACAGCAGCTTGACGAAAAAACAAATTCACTAAACAAAGATTATCGAGAAAGAGCAAAGCGATTAGTTAACTCCTTATCAGAAAATAAAGAAAGGATAATTGGCAGTATTGTTTCTAAAGAACAGATAAGCCAATTTACTGAAGAAATTGAAAAACAATATAATAATCTGTCTGAAGAAGCAGGAAAAACTTTATTTCCTTTAGTTGAGCATATCAAAAGATTATCTTTTGATATTGATGAAGAACAAGTTCAAGGAGCATACAAAGCTCAATATGACCAGATGAAATACCAATGGGAACAAACCAGAGATACAGCCCAATTAGGTATTGCAGTCGAAATTATTGACCACGAATTCAATCAGCTTTATGCAAAAATCAATGGTCAGTTGGGAGAATTAGCTAAAAATAATTCAGTTAATTCGATTAAGGAGTTTGGATTTTTAGAAAAAAACTTTAAACAATTAGAAGACAAATATGCTCTGCTTTCTCCTTTGTACAGAATTTCCGGTGCATTAGCTAAAGACATTTCCGGAACAGCGATTTATAACTATTTACTTGAATTTTTTGAAAACCAAATTGAAGAATATGATATAAGATTTGAGGTGTCAGATGACTTCAAAAAGCATTCTGTCAATATCAAAGAACCTGTTATTCATACAGTATTTATCAACATTATCAATAATGCTATTTATTGGATGCGTAATAAGGAACAACGCATTATTAAGCTTGATTATTTACTTGATAGCAAGGAAATAATTATTGCTAACTCCGGAGAGAAGATACCAGACTATCGACTGGATAAAATTTTCGACATATTTTATTCTCAACGTCCTAATGGTAGAGGTATCGGGCTTTATTTATCAAAGCAAAGTTTAAATGAGGCGAATTTGGATATTTACGCCACCAACGATAAAAAATATAACACTTTAAACGGAGCCTGCTTCGTGATAAACCAAATTACTGAAGGAAATGTATAGTGATAAAGCATTTACCATATTAAATTCATCTATAAACTCTGCTATATTTATCGATGAAAAAGCCAAAGATTTTTATTCAGGAACACCTGTTAATCCAGATGTAGTTGAAGAAAAATTGTCAGAAGACCTATTTAAAACTTTTAAAGAAAATGGTAAAAGTTTAGTAGTTCATAAGTTTGAAAAATCTAATCTCGAAAATCCTCATATTTTAGATTATCTTTTCAAAGGAAGAGATTTAATTCTATTAGATTGGGAATTAGCAGGAGTTGCAGGACAGGAACACTCTTTGAAGCTATTGAATCAGGCCGTTAGTACGCCTCATATCAATTTTTGTTGTATCTATTCCAGCTCAGGTAATTTCAATGAAATACCGCTATTTTTAGATGCCTATTTCTCTGGATTAAGTAAAGCGGAATTTGAAGTTATAAAAACAGCTTATGAATATATTGAACCAGAAGAAATTCAGAAGTTTTGGGATGATAATGGTAATATAGAAGATTTTTTTAAGGCTAATTCTATAGATGTTTCTACAATTCCAATTGAAAAAATAAGAGAAAAGTCTTTAGAATTAATTCTACGTTATATATACATTTCGCTTGTTAGTGAAAAACTTATTATTCCTGAATCAGCAAATGATGATTATGAAGTTTTGAATGTCGGAGACAATTCTTTTATTATCAATAATACGTTTGTATTGACGCTGAAAAAAGATATGAATGAGGATTCCGATTACAACAAGCTTTTGAAAAGAATTTCAGATACCGTAACGAAAAATAACGGTAGCTTCTTTCAGTTGTTAGGGCTGGAGATGCAATCGGTTTTTAACTCAAATGAAAGATTTATTGACGAAACGATATTAAAATCTTCAACAGAAGCACTTTTTCAATTCAGAAACCATATTAATGATGATAAAACATTTGGTATAATTATTAAAAAATTATTGGTTGAACAAGCAACTTTAAAACTGAGAACAGCCAAACTTGAATTATTGAAAAAAGATTTTTTGGATTTTAAAAGCATAGAACTTGCTAATAAAACACCAAGCAATGAAGATTTATTTCAATTAAATGTATTTCACAATGCAGTTTCTGTGAAAAGTTTAAATACAGAAGACATTCCTAATTTGAATTTCGGCGACGTATTTAAAGGTTCTGGAGAGGATTATTATTTATGTGTAACAGCATTATGTGATTGCTATTATCAAAATAAAATCGAGCATAATTTTTATTTCGTAAGAGGTACAGAATTTAATGACATTGAATTAGCATTAAGATTGGGGGATACGGCATTTTTAAGCTTCTTACCAAACCAGAAAGCAGTTTACTGGGGCGATTTAGAAAAGCCTGAATTAAAAAAGATAAAAGAATTGGTTCTTTCAAATTCTGATGATGATGCAAAAAAACTAAAGAATGACCTTGCTTCTCAAAAAGTGTTAATTGATAAATTAATTCATAACCAAGAAGTTTTAAATCGATTTTTGTACAAACCTTTTTATATCAAGCCTAAAGTTTATAATGTTGATAACAATAAGCTTGTGGATGGTAAAATTAGAATTTGGGATATAACCAATAAGTTCACAAAAGAGGAATTTGACCAAAAGCTTAATTATTTTGATGTTGAATACATAACTACGTTAAGAAATGATTATGCGCAGAGAATTGCCAATCATGCATTTGGTCATCCTGCAAGAGTCGGAGTTGATTTTGTAAAACTTAAATAATGATGAAAAATCTATCAAAATCCAATATTCTTGAAGCAATTCAAATAATCAATGACAATTCTGAACTCTTAAAAGGTCGTCAATCATCTACCTACGATTTAATTTTTCAGGGTAAAAAATATCCTCCAATTTTAGTTCTTTCTGAAGCGAATAAACTTGCGGGTGGAGAGGGATTGAATCTTTGGAGTTTTGGAAACAATACTGAAAAAGCTTTCAAAATTTTGAGAGACAATGGTTTTGAAG
>JADLGD010000166.1 GCA_020849495.1 Fluviicola sp. | reverse complement strand
GTAGATTTCAAGGGCTCTAAATCGGGTCCGTAAATGGTAACGTGTCCCATTTTTCGGAAGGATTTGGTGGTTTGCTTGCCGTATAAATGCACCATTACTCCTTTCATCGCCATTACTTCTTCCAAGTTTTCGTAAACAGCATTTCCTTCAAAACCATCTTCACCCAATAAATTGATCATCACACCTGGTGTAATCAAATCAGTTGCGCCCAAAGGTGCGTTCACGATACTGCGCAAGTGTTGTTCAAATTGAGAAGTATAACAACATTCAATTGTATGATGTCCACTGTTGTGTGGTCGTGGAGCAATTTCATTGATTAAAAGATCGCCTTCCTGCGTTAAGAACAATTCAACGGCTAATATTCCCACCATTTGTAATTGGTCAATGACCTGAAGCGCAATTTGTTCAGCTTTACGTTCAATTTCAGGGCGTATTTCAGCAGGTGAGAATAAGAACTCCACCAAATTTGCTGTTGGGTTGAATTCGCATTCCACCGTTGGGTAAACTGCTGTTTCGTCGTTTTCATTTCGAGCTACAATGACTGACAATTCTTTCGCAAATGGTATCATTTCTTCAATGACACAAGGTGCGTCAAAAGCGCTTGCTAAATCGGCTTCCGAACGAATGATTTGAACGCCTTTTCCATCGTATCCACCTGTTCGCAATTTCAAAACAAAAGGAAAAGCTGGATGTTTTTCAAGTAATTCCGCTTTATTGGCAACCAGTATGAATGGTGCGGTTGGAAGTGAATGATCAGCATAAAACTGTTTTTGCAATCCTTTGTCTTGAACGATGGTCAACACGCGAGGTTGTGGAAATACTTTTTTGCCTTGTTTTTCCAATTCAGCAAGAGCAGCCACACTCACATGTTCAATTTCAACAGTGATGACGTCTTTATCTTGTCCAAAATCAAGAATGGTTTGGTAATCGTTCAAAGAACCAACAGTGAAAGTAGAAGCAATGTGTTTACAAGGAGCATTGGGATCTGGATCAATGCAATGCACGTGCACATCATAATTCAAGGCTTCTTGAATAAACATGCGACCTAACTGACCGCCTCCTAGCATCCCCAGTTTGTACTGGTTTCCATTCCACTGTTTTTTCATGCTGCAAAGATAAGTGGAAATTTATTCTTTTAGAAAGTAAGGAATGATGTTTTAAAAGAGGGACATTTAAAGGAAATCGAATTTACCTACAATTTGAAAAAAGATCAATAGTTTTGATATATAACAGGTCCGTAAACCATTTCATTGTAAAGCGAACCACAATTTGAACCTCCCCAACCAGTTGAATAAGAACAAATATACGTCCCATCACAAGTATAAAAGTAAATTTCCCATTCATTTGGTAGGTTTTCGTACACTTGATGGGCTAAAGAGAATCCTGTTTGTTGGGTTGAAGGGATGTAAATTCCTCTGACAACCAAGTTGTATCCAAGACTATCAATATATTCAATTTCATCTCTTAGCCAAACCATGTTTTGAGCAGGGTTAACCACTCCACAATACTCCACTGGTGTAGATGGAGTGGGAGAAGGACATGGAGTCGTTACTTTGTCTTTTTTACAAGCAAATAATGTAGCAACAATAAATAAAAGGTATAAAACAGTTTTCATGAATATTTAGTTGGACAATAGTTGATTTTGAGTACAACAGTTATGCAATGTAAATTTATTTCAATAAAAATCAAAATTTAGTTAATCGTTTACACATTCTATTTTACAGAGTTGAATTATAAATCTGCTTAATTACTATAGTTTCCTGTAAAATTCCTTGAAAAATCGTACTTTTGCTGCAAAATTAGTCGATAAAGTGCTTCAAATACACGATAAAACCTTTGAGATTTTCATCAAAGACGAAGAAATTCAAGCTGAAATTGCAACCCTTGCAGCTCGCATCAATGCAGATTATGCAGGCAAAGAAGTGGTGTTTGTAGCCGTACTCAATGGTGCATTTATGTTTGCTTCGGACTTGATGAAAGAAGTGAACCTACCAGCTGAAATTGCTTTCGTAAAAGTGAGCAGTTATCAAGGAATGAATTCTACTGGACGAGTGGATGAGGTGATTGGGGTAACGCGACCGATTAAAAACAAGCATGTTATTATTTTAGAAGATATTGTTGATACAGGAATCACCATGGAGAAATTATTCACCTTGCTTTCTGTTGAACATCCTGCTAGCATTGAGATTGCGGCGCTTTTATACAAGCCAGAAGCTTTCAAAGGCAAGCACACACCAACTTATGTTGGTTTTTCCATTCCAAATAAATTTGTGGTTGGCTACGGCTTAGACTACAATGAATTGGGAAGGAATACACGACATATTTATCAACTAAAGGGCGAGTCCCACTAAGAAAACGCTATGTTAAACATTGTATTATTTGGCCCTCCAGGAGCAGGGAAAGGAACACAATCAGAACGTTTGATTGAACATTTTGGCTTGGTACATTTATCAACTGGTGATATTTTCCGCGCAAACATCAAAGGAGAAACGGAATTAGGATTGTTGGCAAAAAGCTACATGGATCAAGGTAACTTGGTGCCAGATGAGGTTACAATTAACATGTTGAAAAGCGAAGTGATGAAACATGAATCACCTAAAGGATTCATTTTTGATGGCTTCCCACGTACAACAGCTCAAGCTGAGGCTTTGGATGCGTTTCTTGCTTCGATCAATTCATCGATCACTAAAATGATTGGTTTGGAAGTAGCAGAAGACGAATTACGTGAGCGTTTACGCAAACGTGCAGAAGTGAGCGGACGACCAGATGATGCCAATCCAGAAGTGATTCAAAACCGCATCAACGTATACAAAAATGAAACAGCGCCTGTAAAAGGATTCTATGAAGCACAAGGTAAATACACTGCTGTGAATGGAATTGGTAGCATTGATGAAATCACAGCTCGCTTATACAAGGCAATAGAAGAATAATACTTACGATACACATTTTGGAGGATAGCAGGTATTTCGGTACTTGCTATTTTTTGTCTAACTTGGTGTCAAACTCACAACAACAATATGGCTTCAGATAACTTCGTAGATTACGTTAAAATTCATTGTACTTCAGGAAATGGGGGCGGTGGATCTGCGCATTTTCGACGAGAAAAGTACATTCCACAAGGTGGACCCGATGGTGGTGATGGAGGTCGTGGTGGCCACATCATTCTACGTGGAAACAAACAAATGTGGACCTTACTTCACTTGAAGTACCATAAACATGTGAAAGCAGGACACGGTGCTCACGGTTCAGGAAACTGTGCAAAAGGCGCACAAGGTGAAGATAAATACATCGACGTGCCACTTGGAACCATTGCTCGCGATGTTGAAACTGGTGAAGCGTTGTTTGAAATCACGGAAGAAGGGGAAGAAAAAATCTTGGTTCCTGGAGGTCGTGGTGGTTTAGGAAACGATCATTTCAAATCATCTACTTACCAAACTCCACGTTTTGCTCAACCGGGTGAATCGGGAACAGAAGCTTGGATGGTTTTGGAAATGAAAGTATTGGCTGACGTAGGTTTGGTAGGTTTCCCTAATGCTGGAAAATCAACACTTTTGTCGGTATTATCTGCTGCTAAACCAGAGATTGGTGATTATCCATTTACCACATTGCGCCCGAATTTAGGGATTGTTAAATACCGCGATCACCGTTCGTTTGTAATGGCTGATATTCCTGGAATCATCGAAGGAGCTCATGAAGGAAAAGGTTTGGGTTTGCGTTTCTTACGCCACATTGAACGCAATTCTTGTTTGTTGTTCATGATTCCAGCGGACGCAGATGATATTCACAAAGAATACAATGTTTTATTGAACGAATTGAAATTGTTCAATCCGGAACTAATGCACAAAGAACGCTTGTTGGCCATTACCAAATCGGATATGTTGGACGATGAATTGAAAGCGGAAATAGCGAAAGATTTACCTAAAATTCCGTATTTGTTTATTTCATCTGTTGCCCAACAAGGTTTGACAGAATTAAAAGATTTAATTTGGTCGCGTTTGACCCATGTTTGATGCATTAGAAGGAATCGATCGCAGTATCGTTTTAGCGATAAACGGAACGCACTCTGCGTTTTTGGATGAATGCTTTTGGATTATATCCGGAAAATTTACTTGGATTCCGCTGTATTTATTGCTGCTGTATTTGGTTTGGAAACAATTCGGATGGAAAAAAACAGGTCTCTTTTTGCTGATTGTAGGTTTGTGTATTGCGGTTGTAGATACAAGTTCAGTGTATTTTTTCAAAGAAGCTTTTCAACGTTATCGTCCTTCTCATCATGCTTTTCTTAAACCGCGCTTGCATTTTTACCAATTAGAAAACGGCGATTATTACTTGGGCGGTCAATATGGATTTATTTCCTCTCATGCCTCCAATTTCTTTGCTTTTAGTACACTTGCAGGATTAACGCTTCGCAAGTATTATCCGAAGTTAATTTGGATCTTGTTTGCACTAGCGGCCTTGGTTTGTTACAGTCGAATTTATTTAGGTG
Organism: Fluviicola sp.; assembly: GCA_020849495.1. Classification (GTDB taxonomy): domain Bacteria; phylum Bacteroidota; class Bacteroidia; order Flavobacteriales_D; family Crocinitomicaceae; genus Fluviicola. The sequence continues at coordinate 14,618 of JADLGD010000166.1, read as the reverse complement.
TTCATTACCTCAGCGATGTATTTGTGGGTGGTTTGTGGGGCTTCATTTGGGCTTGGTTGTTTTATCATTTTCTGGTGAAGCGTTTTCTTTTCGAACAGATTAAAATCAAATAAAGATGCTTGCACTGTATGTTTTCTTAGGTGGTGGAATTGGTTCTTTGATGCGTTATGGAATCAGTCAATTAGTGGGGAAAGTGAATCCAGCTGATTTTCCCTTAGCAACGTTTGTTTCTAACTTACTTGCTTCTTTGATTCTAGGTGTTGGAATTGCTCTTTTACGCCACAAAACACAAAGTTCAGAACAGTTGTATGCGTTCTTAGTTATTGGAATTTGTGGTGGATTTAGCACCTTTTCTACTTTTGCGAAAGAGAACCTCGAATTGTTTGAAAAAGGACATTTGTTCCTTGGAATACTGAATATTCTTGTTTCCCTTGTTTTGTGTATTGCTGCAGTTTATTTCGGTAAACGAATAGCTTAATCAAGCCACAGGAATCAACTCGTGTATACGCTTCACCAATTCAGCGCGTTTCTGTTCGAACTTCGATAGATCTGCTTTTGCCATCATTCCTTTCAAACGGTATTCGTTGAACCAATGCACATAAGCATACGAGATACGCCATGAACACGGTGCTACTATCAAAAAGTAAACAATTCCCAATGACCAATGCGGGAAGCAATAATGTGTGAGAACAATGATGATTGGAATGTTGTACAAAGAGCCAATCAATTTCGCTAGCATCATTTTAACCGATCCCCAGAACACTTTGCGTTTCATGATTTTTTCGGTCACTTTTTTGGCAACGATATAAGGGATGAATCCGTGTAAAAATCCTACAATAGCAAGCGGCCAAGTGGTCAATAAGAGCAACAATTCTTTTGTTCTAGAAAGTTGTTGTGGTTGTTCCTTCGCTATGACAAAGCGGTCTTCAACTTTCATGCGTTTTTCCAATGAAAAATAAGCATCCATGTCTTTTTTCAAGGCAACGAATGCTTCATTTTCTTCAGTCACATTTTCATTGATCCATGTTGCTAATGCTTTCGAATAGGCCAAGCGATCCAGCAATTCAATCTCATCATCGTGGTTTGCATGGTTGTAGCCTTTACGGGTCAACTGCATAATGTTTTCCAAGAAAGTGTACCAGTTTTTATCGTGAACGTAAATAACGCACTCTTGCATGCCTTGTTCCAATTTTTTGGTCAATTCATTGATGAGTTTGTTTCCATTCTCGTTGAATTGTTCCTTGTAATCATTCAAGCAGATGCGCTGTCCGTAATTGATCACCACTTCTGAGCCGATGGTATTGCGATCAGTATAATTGAGCCCCATTGGGCAGACATAGATCTTTTTCTTCCAATTACTGGCCTCTAAAGCGGTGAATCCCATTCTGATTGGACCTTTTTTAATGGGTTTTAATCCGCGAATTGGAATATCATCTGTAAATCCTTCACCAAAAATCAAGATATTACGACCAACTGAAAGTGCACGATTCACTTTATTGAATACATCCTTGTTTTTAGTTTTCGTGTTTTCACCATCGTGTTGGCGGTAAATTGGAAGCATGTGAGAAGACCAAAGAACAGGTTTTAACCACCATTTAAACACATCAGAGCGTGTCATGAAATGAACAATTGGTTTACCCAAGGAGCCAATTACTAAGGGATCCATGAATGAATTCGGGTGATTACTCACATAAATGGTGCGTCCAAAGTATGATTTTGGGTTATTCACAACTTTGAAACGCTTGTAAAATAAACGAAATGAAATATGTAGAGAAACTTTAAGTAAAAAGTACAGCGGACGCATCAGCTCAAATTTTAGACAAAAGTAACATTCCAATGGTTTGGAAAGAGAAGGTACTCAAAATGAAATGAACAGTTTGGTTGTGAACTAATTTCCTTTTGGTGCTTCCTCTACTTTTTCGCCTTGTTTTTCTTTTTCTTTTTCGTCTTGTTTGAACTCTTTCTCCATGTTTCTACGGTGTCCAAAAATGAACCCTAATTGGACTTCATGAGCACCAGAACCAAACGTTCTTGTTCCTCCTAATCCCACTTCGTAAGCATAACTCACTCGGAAATGTTTGAAGACATTGATTCCAAAACCAATACTTGCAGCAGATTGACTGCGATAGCTCAAAGCCAACCAACCAAAGCGTTGATAATGAAAACGAGCGCCAATATCATAACTTAAAGGTGCGTTTTTAGTGAGTTTTAACTGCGCCAATGGTTCAACCGCATAATCAGTACCTAATTTGAAACGGTATGCTCCTGAAAAGTAATAATGACGACCTAAGTTGCTTTCCGATTCCACTTCATTGATGCGTGCTTTCGTGTTTCCTAATTGCGTACCACTGAAACCAAAGAAAAACACATCATTGTAAACAACCAATCCAGCATTGATGTCTAAATAATTCTGGTTTTTTGTCGCAGCGAAATAATTCTGATAAGCCTGATCGCCAGGTGTACCCAATGAAATCTTACTTTGATCAATGGCAAAATTACTCCATCCCAAACCTAGACCAACTCCCATGTTGATGGTTTTTGTCAACGGTAAATGGTAGGCATAACTTGCTTGAATCGCATTTTTTGTAAACGGTCCAATTCGGTCATTGTACATACGCGCGCCCAGTACATGTTTGTTGCCAATGGTGCGTTGAGGTGAACTGTAAAAGCTTTTACCTGCTGTTGAAAGCTCATCCAAAACACTTGCTTTATTGCCGGTTTTAATTTGAGAAACGATGGATGCGTAAGTGGTGGTTGGTCTTCCATCTACTTTCATCCATTGCATGCGATTCCCCAAAGAGACCTCTCCAACATTCATCATCCCGCCAGCAGCAGGATTGAACAAATAAGGATTTGCCATCGTTTGAGAAAACTGAAAATCTTGTTGCGCAAACACACTTAATTGCATAGCACAAAACGCAAATAATAAACTCTTTTTCATAGCGATCATGTTGTTTGCTTAACGAATAATACTAATGGATCCACTGAAATCTTCAAATGCAGCATCAGGGGAAGTTATGGAATAAAAATAGGTGCCAAGCGGTAAATCTTCGCCCTTAAATCGTCCGTCCCAAGGTTCTGCATAACCTGTACTTTCATAAACAATATTTCCCCAACGATTGACAATTTTCACCTCACAATTTGGATAAAGGATGTGTAAATTATCTATTTCAAAATAATCATTATCGCCATCGCTGTTTGGTGTAAATAAGGTTGGAATGTCTGTAAACACACTACTACAAACACTGATATCGATTTGAATGGTGTCTATGGTAGCATCACAAGTTTGATGATTTAAGGTATAAGTAATCAACAAAGTTCCGGATTGTCCATTGTTTAAATTGGTTGATTGGGTGTATTGGTTGCTCATCGAACCAGAACCTTGTAAGAAATTCCAAGAAGGTGTTTGATCCAAACTAGGCGGAGTACCAGTCATAAAATAGGGTAAGTCTTCTTTACACAAAGCGGTATCAGGAGTGGCAATGACTGCAGTATTTGGTCGGTAAATAATTGCAGAATCCACTGTTGATGGACAAGAAGCATTTGAAATGGTCCAGAATACTTCTGTAAAACCTTCTGGGACATTGCTGACATCTGTTATGGGCGCTTGGTTGTCTTCAAAAACAATGGATGAACTACTCGTCCATGTTCCAACTCCACTTGTTGGTATATTTGCTTGAATAAAATCACCAGCCTCACTACAAACAAGTAATGTATCTATCAAAGCCGCTTGTGTATTTGGAGCATTTACAACAATCGTTACCGTATCTTTTGTGCTGCCACATGTAGGAGAAGTCACTGTCCAAACAATCATATTGGTTCCAATAGAACAGTTTTGAACGGCTGTTTGCAAAGCATTCGCATCCGTTAAAGTTGCAGTACCTTGAATAACTTGCCAACTGCCGGTACCTGAACTGATTGCTTGTGCTGCAACTACTGTATCAAACACATTACACATGGTAATCGATGGATTTAAAACCAGTGCGGTATCAGGGTAAGCAGCTACATTCACCGTAAATGAACAGACATCACTGTTTCCGGAAGAATCCACTACTGTATAAGTCTGAGTTGTAATTCCAATTGGGAAAATATCTCCACTAGTGAAACCGGATAAATCAGTTTGTGTCATCAAGTAATTGCAATTCTCAACAACTGCAGGAAGTGAATACGTCACCAATGGATTACACGTATTGATGTTGCCAGGACAAGTAATGTTTGGAGCAATCGTTTCTGTAATGGTGAAATAAGAAGTACAGGTTTGTTGATTTCCTCCAGCATCAATGATGGTGAAAGTAATTGGATTGGTTCCAGCACTTAAAATGGTTCCAGCTGCAGGTGATTGTGTAATGGTGAATCCAGCACAATTATCCGTAACCGTTACTCCAGGAACCATGTTCGGTAAAGCAGAAGTACACAAAGCGACGTTATTGACCACTTGATTCGGTGCACAAGTGACACTTGGAGGAATGTTATCGATCGGATGAATAGTAGTTAAACAAGTTGAGCTATTTCCAGTTGCATCTGTATAGGTGATTGTAACAGTTGAAATACTAGAAGCAGCTGTTCCAGGCAAAGGACTTTGAGTGAAACTCAATAATCCACTTGCTGAACAATTATCAAATGCTGAATGAGTTCCAACAAAATTCGGGATGGTATAGTTGCACGGATTACTGATCACTAAATTCGTGTCGTTGACACAAGAAATCGTTGGTCCAGTAGTATCAATGGAAGTAACGGTAAACTGACAACTGCTTGAATTGCCACTCAAATCTTGAACTGTTAATGTAACAACTTGATTATTCGTAAATGAGCTGGCAATTGCAGGACTTTGCTGAATCACCATTTGGTTGTTAGGGCTGCAATTGTCGTTGATCGTCGCAAGAGAACCATAATCAGCTAAAAATGCAACACAAAAGGCATTGGAAGGTGCTGTTGCTCCCCCAGGACAAGTGATTGTTGGAGAAATGGTATCGATGACTTCAAACTGGAACTGACAGCTGTTTTGGTTACCTGAATCGTCTTGATTAACCATCGTTACGATATAGACACCATCTGCAAAAGTGGTTGCTGGAGCTGGAATTTGACTCAAGGTAAATGAGCTCGAGCAATTGTCTGTTGAACTCACCAAACCAGTGTAATCTGGAATTGGAAAATTGCAATTTGTTCCTACATACGCTGTTTGGTTTCCAGGACAAGTAATTGTTGGTTGAATGGTATCGATGAAAAGCATTTGAGTCGTACAATTTGCACTCAAGCCTGCTAAATCGTTCACAGTAATTGCAGCAATGATATTTCCTGTTAAAGTTGTCCCTACAACAGGCGATTGAGCAAAACTGAAATAACCAGCAGGTGTACAATTGTCAGTCATGGTTACAGAAGCAGCTATATCGGGCATGAGTGCATCACAACCAGCGGTTGCATAAACAAAGATGGATGTTGGACAAGTAACAGTAGGCGCTACAATATCAGAAACGGTTCCCATAAGGCGAACATTGTCCACAGCAACTGGATTTCCATTGATTGTCGAGTTGTCATAGTTGAAACGAAATCCAACTAAATAAGTCGCGTTGTTTAAACTTGCTGGCAGCGGAACCGTGTTTAATTGGTAAGATGCAATTGAATTAAAAGATGAACCAGCAGCTGTCCAAGAATTTCCGTTGTCGGTACTGTAAACGACTTCTGCATTATCTTGGGTGTTACCGTCTATTTGAATGTAAAATTCTAAATACAAATTGCTCACACAAGCGGTGGTCACTTCTCTAGCAAAAATGGTGCTTTGACTTCCAGAGGCTGTATTCACATAGCCATAATGACTGATTCCCGTTGGTGTACAATCATTGGTAGTACCACCAGAAGAAATATACGCTGCTTGTGAGCCAGTATTACTTGTACAATTGCCAATGATCCAAGAATTTGGAGAAATGGAACCGAATGTTTGCCAAGCACCTAAATTTTCAAAATCTTCATTGAATATGACAGATTGAGCAGTAGTAGAGGTGCTGATTAGGCTTGCACTTAAAGCAAGAAATAGTAAATATAAATGTTTCATCTTTTGCAAGTTGAGAGGGCGAAAATAATTAAAATTAGAGGACGATTTTGTTAAGTATTCGAGCAGTTATGAACAACTACAAGTCCTTTTATTACTAACTTCGCAAAAAAAAAGAAAAGAAATGGTTGGAATCATTATGGGTAGCACATCGGATTTGCCGATTATGCAAGATGCAGCAACAATATTGAAAGAATTTGGCGTTCCTTATGAATTGACAATCGTTTCGGCTCATCGCACTCCTGAGCGCATGTTTGAATATGCAAAAACAGCTGCTGTCAGAGGAATCAAAGTAATCATTGCTGGAGCGGGTGGTGCAGCACATTTACCAGGAATGACGGCTTCGTTGACACCGCTTCCTGTAGTTGGTGTTCCAATCAAATCGAGCAATTCGATTGATGGCTGGGATAGTTTATTGTCGATTGTACAAATGCCAAACGGAATTCCTGTTGCAACAGTAGCGATTAATGGAGCAAAAAATGCTGGTATTTTGGCTGCGAAAATTTTGGGTGCATCCGACGAACAATTGCGACAAAAATTAGCGGATTACATGGTTTCAATGAAAGAAACAGTGTTAGAAGGCGCTAAAAAAGTAGAGCAAAATCAATTGTAAATCAAATACTTCTTACGCGTTTTCAGGAAAGCTTCAATGCCAGGTTTCCAACTTGCCTTGATTTCTTTGGCTGTTAATCCAGCTGCCAACTGTTTGCGCAATTCGGATGTTCCAGCTAAACGATCGAAAAAGTTGCGCTGGTCAATGAATGGAATACTATCTCCCAATTGATCGCGTGCATTGATGAGCCAATTCAAATTGATTTCATAAGCGCGTTTGCGTTGAACGGTTCTCAAATCATAGCCATTGCACGATCTGTTTTGCCACAACGGTTCTTTTGCTCCAGTTGTAGGCATTGGAATAAAGGCAAAATCACTTTTTCTAAAAGAAGGATGACCATACATTTCGAACGGTCGTTCTGTTCCACGACCAATACTCACCGTTGTTGCTTCGAAGAAACACAAACTCGGATACAAAGTAATCGCTAAATCAGTACGTAGATTTGGAGATGGTGCAATCGGTATCTCGTATTTCATTTTGTGGTGGTAGTTTTTGCACGGAACTACGTACAATTCGCAAATCACATCGTTGTGCAACCAAAATTCACCATTGATCATCAAAGCGTATTCACCGATTGTCATCCCATATACAATTGGAACAGGATGCATCCCAATGAAAGAAGTGTGTTCTGGTTCTCTAATTGGTCCGTCGATGTAATGCGCATTCGGATTTGGTCGGTCCAAAACCACCAAAGATTTTTTGTTTTCCGCACAAGCCTCCATCACATAGTGCAAAGTTGAAATGTAGGTGTAAAAACGCACGCCAACGTCTTGAATGTCGAACAAAACGATGTCCACATCCCATAACTGATCAGGTCTTGGTTTTTTATTGTTTCCGTAAAGTGACACAATTGGCAAACCGGTTACAGGATCTTTGTGACTCCAAATTTTTTCGCCAGCATCTGCGGTACCTCTAAATCCGTGTTCTGGTGCAAATACTTTTTGAATTTGTATGCCAAGCGCCAACAATGAATCCACTAAATGCGTTGTACCGATAACCGAAGATTGATTGGCTACAATCGCTACTCTTCTTCCTCTTAATGAATCCAAGTACAAGTTCATGCGTTGATTTCCAAGAACCAAATCCGGCACATGTGTAGGTTGACTTTCGTTGAACAAAATTTCGTCATCGTTTCCTTCAATGACTTGCTCTGCTACAAAAGTGGGATCTTCTTCTGTGGAAACAACTTGCTCTTTTCCATGTTTATTCCACCCACAAGACGCAAGGAAAACCACGCAAATACTTTGTATGGCCAAAAGCTTTATGTACTTTCGCATTCTCATGAGGAATTCTTGGAGTTTTACATATTTTATTGCTCGGAAATTACAAAAACAAACCGTTGGTTCAGATGTTCAAGCTGTTACAAGTGATAACCGTGAGGCACAACCCATAAAACGGATTGCTACGATTAGTATTGCATTAGCAATGATTGTCAACATCGTCACAATTGCTGTTGTTGATGGTTTCCAACAAGAAGTGAGCCGCAAAGTTATTGGTTTTGGTTCACATATTTCCATTCAAAAAGAAGGAGAAGGTTCCATCATGGAAAGTTCACCTTTGACAATCGACAAGAACTTCATCGAAATCCTGAAAAGTGTAAAAGGTGTTACTGCCGTACAATCAGTAGCTTACAAGCCTGCTTTGCTGCAATCTTCTTCTCGCGAAGAACAAAAAGAAATCCTCGGAATTGTTTTAAAAGGTGTTGATAAAAACTACAATTGGTCGTTTTTCAAAGATTATTTGAAAGCAGGAAAATTGCCAACGTTTAAAGAGCCTGCATCGAATGAAATTCTGATTTCTCAACGCATTGCAAACGATTTGCACTACAAAGTGGGCGATACGGTCAATGCTTTTTTTGTGAAACAACAACCCATTCAACGCCAGTTTAGAGTAGTGGGCATTTACGAAACAGGCCTGGAAGATTTCGACAAAGAATTGGCTTTTTGCTCCATCAATCAAGTGCAACAATTGAATGATTGGGGAATGACCGCAGAAATCGTGGTGGATGACACTTTGGCAAATGGCGAATTGATCGTTCGTGCTGTGGTCAATGGTGGAAACGGCAATTTCCGCTACAATTGGGGAAATGGCTTTGAAAACTATGCCGGCTTTACCATTTGTCCTACCAAAGACACGGTGATCCGTTTGGTAGCAGCTGATTACTGGATGAGTATGAGCGAACCTGTTGGAGCCTTGGATTTACCCGAAGGTGAAACGGCAATTCCCGACACAGCTTATTTGAGCATCAAAATTTCTGGAAATAAACAACAAGCTTGTCAATTTCAAACGCTTTCAGATGGTACACTTGTGAAAAAGTACCTCGACAAAGAAGGCTATCATTTCCGTTTGAATGCAGGTTCGAAACAAGTTGACATCGAATCGTTTCCGGGAAAAGGTTCCTACCAACAATACATCGGTTCGTATGAAGTGAGTGTGAATGATTTCACCGAATTGGATGATTTGAAAAAGCGGGTACAGAAAGCGGTGATTTTGAATCCTGATTTCAAGCAACAAGTGCAAGTGAAAAGCATCAAAGACAACCAACACGATTTGTTTGTGTGGTTAGGTTTCTTGGATCTCAACATGTTAATCGTGATCACTTTAATGCTCATTATCGGGATCATCAACATGGGTTCTGCTTTGTTAGTGATTATTTTAGTGCGCTCCAATTTCATTGGAATCATGAAAGCTTTAGGTGCAACGAATTGGGCTTTGCGAAAAATATTCTTGGCGCATGTGGGTCAAATGATTCTCAAAGGCATGTTCTGGGGAAATCTGATTGGCTTTGGGATGTGTTGGTTGCAAGATGCCTTCTCCATTATTCCATTGGATCCTAAAATTTATTATTTGAATGCGGTGCCGATTGAATTAAATTGGTGGTTTGTAATCGGTTTGAACTTGATTACCATCATTGTTTGTTTGTTGGCTTTGTTGATTCCAAGCATGTTGATTTCACGAATTTCACCTGCAAAATCAATCAAGTTTAGATAAACTTTTCGCTACCGTTTAAACCATAATTACTACAATACCCTCTAAACATGGCAATCTCTTGGTAGATTTCACTAATTTTGGATGATTCGAATACTCGTATGAAAAGAATTTCTCTTGTTTTACTGGTTGTTTTGCCGTTGTTTGCGCTAGCACAACGTAAAGTTAAGGACAGCATTATTTCTACACCTTGGGTTGCCATTCATTATGGATTGAATGCAACAGGAGGTGATTTGGCTCAAAAGTTTGGTCCTTTGAATCACATTGGCGCAATGGCTGGCTACAAAACCACCAAAAACTGGGTGTGGGGCTTTGATGGTAATTTCATTTTCGGAAACAAGATTAAAATTCCAGGGATGTTTGATCACCTTGTGGATGCCTATGGAAACATTACTGATATCAATGGCGATGTTGCTGTAGTTGTGGTCAACGCACGTGGCTTCAATGTCAACACAATGGTGGGGAAAGTCTTTCCTGTTTTTTCTCCCAATGAGAATTCGGGTATTTATGTTCACGGTGGAATAGGGTATGTGCAATACAAAGCGCGCGTTGAAACACAAGAACAAGTGATTCCGACTTTGGAATTGGATTACCGAAAAGGGTATGACCGTTATGCTACCGGAGTTAATTTCCATCAATTTGTAGGCTACGCTTTCATGGCAAACCAAGGCTTCATCAATTTTTACGGCGGATTTTATATGCAAGAAGGCTTGACTTACAATCGCAGACAAGTATTTTTTGACCAACCAGATGTTCCCGTTTCCAAAGAACAAATGTTAGATTTGCAAATGGGTTTTAAAGTAGGTTGGTTTATCCCAATTTACAAACGCAAACCGAAAGATTATTATTTCGACTGATGCGAATTGTTTACGGTTTAGGGGTGAGAATGATGTTTGCCATGATGTGGCTGGCATCCTTTTTTCATGATAAAGCACGTAAATGGGTTTCAGGTAGAAAACAGCCAATCACCGATTTTCATGTTCCTTCCGACAAAAAAGTGGTGTGGTTTCACTGCGCTTCCTTGGGTGAATTTGACCAAGGTTTGCCCGTTATGAACGAATTGAAAGCCCAAAATCCCGATTTATTTTTGTTGGTGACCTTCTTCAGTCCTAGTGGAATGGAGTTTTACAACAAGCGCAAACATGCAGTTGATTTAGCAGTATATCTTCCCTTGGATACCAAACGAAAAGCGACGCAATTTGTAGCGCATTTCAAGCCTCAGTTGGTGTATTTTGTGAAGTACGAATTTTGGTACAACCACTTGAAAGCTGCTAGAAGATCGGGAGCAAAGATTTACGGGGTTAGCAGTTTGTTCAGACCAAAACACCGGTTTTTCAAATGGTACGGCGGATTTTTCCGTAAAGCATTGGCTTTGTTTGACCATTTCTACACACAAGATCAACGTTCGGCAGATTTATTGGCTTCCATTGGGATTCATCAAACCACGGTAACAGGCGATACGCGTTACGACCGCATGATGGCCGTTAAAGAACAAGGCGAAGCCAACGCCTTGATACAAGCTTTTGTGGTAAATGACAAAGTGCTTTTATTGGGAAGTTCTTGGCCGGTTGACGAACAATTGATTTTACCGTCCATCGCTACTTCGTTTCCAGATTGGAAAATCATCATTGCACCGCACGACATTTCTGAAACACACATTCAAGGCATTCAACAGTTGTTGCAAAACAAAGGATTGCGCTATTCCAAACAAGAAACAAGCGGCTCCAATTTCTTGATTGTGGACACCATTGGTCAATTGACAGCAGCTTACCGCTATGCAACGGTGGCTTACGTTGGCGGAGGATTTACGGGGAAATTGCACAACATTTTGGAACCGGGAGCTTTTGGTGTTCCGGTTATTTTTGGTCCTAAGTTCGACCGATTTCCCGAAGCGCAATTGTTTTTGGATGCTGGAGCTGCAAGTAGTATTTCAACTACAGCAGACTTTGAATACGTTTTGGCAACAAGTTTTGAGCAGCGAACACACATTCAGCAGGTATTGAAAACACTTTTTGAAGCAAATAGTGGAGCAGCAAAAAAGGTGGCCGAACAAACGCTCAACCACCTTTTGTAAGTCTTTTCTAGATTACTTGTTTATTCTATTGTTCTATGTGGTAATTGACCAAGTTCCAAACTTGGTTGCTATCGAGTAATTCTTTACGAATGAGGCCAATGTTTTTTGTATAAAAATGATTTGTAGGTTGTTTTCCTTCTAATAAACTATAATCTTCATATATTTTTATAGTATTGTAAACATCATTACCGTTTAAATTATAATTACTATAAATTCCTTTTATCCAAATTTTATTGTAAGGATAATCTACAAAGAAAACTGTAGAGTAATCATCAATTTTAAAATTGATAAAAAAACACTCACCTTCTCCAATGTAATCACCTATTTTGCCTTTAGATTTTTTAATAAAAATACACTTTCCTGATACTGGCTCACTTTCGCTACATTTTTTGGCTCCACTTGCATAAGTAGGCCAATAATGGTAATCATAATCCTCTAATGTGCTGTGCACACGCATGTCAAAGTCATAGCCAGAAGTATTCGTGTATTGATACACATATTGCGAATCTCTTTGGTGGGATGTTTCTTCTTCATATACCCACCACGATCCTTCTTTGAAGAGGAAAAAATCTTTGGCTAAAAGTACCGAGCGGCAAGTGCCCCCTTCTGTGCAATACTTTTTTTTCTTTTTGCAGGAACTGCTCAATGCAAAGAAAGATGCAAAAAACACAAATAGAATGAGTGTATAATGGATGAATTTCATATGGTTATACTTAAATGGTCTTCACGGGTAGCAGCAAAAAATAAGCAAGCATTGATATGTTCATTACCTAATTCAGGGAAATCAGAAATAATCTCTTCTCGAGACATACCGTTTGCCATCCAATTCAAAACATCAGCCACAGAAATCCGCGTTCCCTTGATAATGGGTTTGCTAAATCGCTTTTCTGGATTAATCTCTATGTATTGTTTGAAATTCATAATCACGAAGTTCGTAAATAATTATTAGTTAAACAAGTGTGGTGAATGGTAGCTAACTTCTTAGGACGCTTAATCATAAATCAAAAAAGGTGGCCGAACAAACGCTCAACCACCTTTCGTAAAGAAGTTCAATCTTAGAAGTTTGGACTTAAATCGTGTGTTTTGTAGAAGTCTTCAATGTATTTTACAGCTTCCTCAGCAGTGTCTACACAATGCAAGTATTTCATATCGTCAGGTGAAACGTTGTTTTCTTTTTCCAACATTACTTTTTTCACCCAATCCACCAATCCACTCCAGTAATCTGTTCCTACCAACACTACAGGGCGTTTGGTGATTTTTTTGGTTTGGATCAAAGTAATCGCTTCGAACAATTCATCCATGGTTCCAAATCCACCGGGCATCACCACAAATCCTTGCGAGTATTTGACGAAAACCACTTTGCGCACAAAGAAGTAATCAAAGTTGAGGTTGTGTTCGCGACCGATGTATTTGTTGTGGAATTGCTCAAACGGCAAATCGATGTTCAGTCCAACTGATTTTCCACCCGCAAGGTAAGCACCTTTGTTGCCAGCTTCCATGATTCCTGGTCCACCACCAGTGATGACACCGTAACCTGCTTCTGAAAGTTTCTGACCGATTTCTACGCTCAATTGGTAATACTTGTTTTCTTCTTTTGTTCGAGCAGATCCGAAAATCGAGATACACGGACCAATACGAGCCATGCGTTCGTAGCCTTCTACGAATTCGGACATGATTTTAAAAATCGCCCAACTATCGTTTGTTTTGATTTCGTTCCAGTCTTTTTGATGTGCGTGCATGCGCGATAAAATTTGATGTTTAAGAAGTTTAAATGTACTAGCTTAAACAAATACTTAGAAATCAACCACGCTTTACTTGTGAACGAAGGAACGTTTAAAACCTAATTGACTATTTCAAATAGAAGTCAAGATGGGAACAGAAGGGTTTATTTCCTGCTTTTTTATATCAGATTTACTTCGCTTCAAAAACAAAGGTTCTTCTCACCAATTTCTTTTGAAGTTCCATTTTTTCTAAATCAGATGTTTTATTGATGATTTTATCCATTTCATTTTGCAAATCAAAAAGTGGATCAAATATCGATTCTGAATTGGATACTTTGATAATGCCACCTAGTTTTAGACCAGTAATACCTGCGATGATACCCGCTTCTTTTTTTGCTTTGGCATAAAGGTGTTCATAGATCTTTTGAAAATGTTCTTCGATACTTTCAGTAGTGGATGAATGAACGGAAAGTTCACCATTTTCCATTGTATCACAGAAGTTGTAGGTCTTTTTAATTTCATCCCAACTTTTAGCTGTTATTTTCAAGCGGAAATGTTCATTTTCTGAATAATCATATTCCGTAAGAGGGATATTGACAGAGTCCCAAACAATGCCGTTTTTATTCAAGTAAGCCAGCAAATTTGACTTCTTGTCATTGAAGTTTTTCAACCTTTCCAAATCACTCTTGTAATATTCATTTTCCGTGATAGGTTCTTCTTCAATCATTTCGATGGGCGCTTCTTCGTCTTTCGCTTTTTTGTTTTTGCGTTTCTTTTTTTCGGGATCTTCGTATTCTTCTTCGTAATATTCGGAGTCTTCGTAAGGTTCCATTTCCATATTTTCCCAGTCATTGATGTAGGGTTTTTCCATAGAAAAGATCAGTTCTGCGGATTTTGTTTTCAGCTCAACTGTGTCTATTACTGTGATTTCAATCGATTTAGGAGTTTGTGCGTTCAACTGTAAGGACATTAACGCAAATAGGCAAATAAATAAAAACTTCATAAAAATGGCTTATAGCTGTAAAAATAAACATCCATTGGAAAATAGCACCATGGATGTAGAAAATGAATGGATCGACTGTTTACTCTATTTCCCCATTGAGATTAAAAAAACGAATTCAATTTGAGCGTTATTCAATACAATTCTATTCGTGTTCTTCTGTTTTGTTAGCTATG
>JADLGD010000165.1 GCA_020849495.1 Fluviicola sp. | reverse complement strand
TATTCCGTACAAGGTGCATCTGCTCCGTGTGAAGGTCCTGACCAAGCAAACGAAGGGGTAGCGCTACAATACAGCAATGATGGTGGAGTAACTTGGATTACCATTGAATATTACCAACCTGATGGACAAATATTACCGACCATCAGTACAAGTACTACTTCTTTAGTATCTGCTGGTCAATCAACTATTTTTACAACGTGGGACACCTATGTTGTTTCTATTCCTCCAGGAGCGTTAACCACTGCAACTGCTTTCCGTTGGATTCAATTAAACTCTTCTTCTTCAGCATTTGATAACTGGGGATTGGATAATATCACAGTTAATGCGACAGGTTTACCTTGTGGTGCAACAGCTGTTGTGAACTGGGATAATGGTCTTCAAGATACAACCAATTTCTGGATCAATCCAATGATTGACACAACTTACACGGCAATTGTGTTTGATACAGCAGGTAACTACATGTGTACTTCAACGCCAATTACAGTAAGTGTTTTCACCAATACAACTACTTGGAACTTAGTAGATACAGCTTATTCTTACTGTCCAACTACGAATCCTCAAGTGGCTATTCAAAACTTGGCTAACGGGCAAGCTCCTTATGATATCCAATGGGATATTCCTGCGACTACAACGACTGTCAATTTACCGACTGGTGGTGCAGAGCACGATACCATTACGTATCATGTTTCAATAACCGATAATTGCGGATTTGTCAATCAAGATTCGGTCGTCTTAGTAGTGAATCAGTTACTGTACATTGATTCTTTACAATCTATTGTCTCAAGTGCTTGTCAGCCCGATGGTGTTGTCTTAGCTTTTGCTTCAGGTATTACTGGTCAGCCGTTTTACAATTGGAATGGACCTGGTGCAACGAATCCTTCATTCATCAATTCAACCGTTTGGACCAATCGTCCTTCTGGATGGTATTATTTTACTGTAACAGATAACTACTGTACAGATAGTGATAGTGTGTTCGTAGATATGCTACCGCCACCTACTGCTGCAATTTCGCAAGATGTTACAAGTGGCTGTAATACATTTGATGTAACGTTTACAAATGGAAGTCAAGATGCGATGAACTATTACTGGGATTTTGGTAATGGAAACACGTTGAACACTTCTTCAACAAATAATCAAACACAAACATATAGTAGTAATGGAACAATCATGTTGATTGCTTCAACAAGTCCAACATGTGCGGATACTGCTTATGCTGCTGTAACTGTTATCTCTTGCGGATGTACTGATCCAACTGCTTTGAATTTTGATCCACTAGCAGTTCAGGATGATGGTAGCTGTATTTTACCAGACCCAATTGTGTTACTTCCAAACGTATTCACGCCAAACAATGATGGTGAAAATGACGTGTTCCAAATGCAAGTGACGAATGTTTCTGAAGTGCGTTTGGTGATTACAAACCGTTGGGGAAATATTGTTTATGAAGCAACTGGTGCTAATCCAGGATGGAATGGTAAAACGCAATCTGGTCAAATGGCCGCTGAAGGTGTTTACTATGTTCAATACGAAGCTGATAACATTTATAAAACGAAAACATTGAGTGGTCACGGATTGATTCACTTAGTAAAATAAATTTCCGTTAATAATTGATCAAAAAAAATCCCTGACAGTTTCGATTGTCAGGGATTTTTTATGCGAGTTATTTTTTGAGAATGACTTCTTCATTTGGAACTCTTAATCGTGGTCCCCAAATGCCTGCCTCGGTTCCTTTACCTACTGAGATAATCATATTGATTTCTGCTCTTCTCGGTAAATCCAGCGCTTTTTTCACACGCTTTGCATCGAATCCTTCCATTGGGCAGGTTTCAAAACCTTCTGCTGCAATGGATAACATAAAGGTTTGAGCTGCTAAAGCACAGGATTTATGTACCATGACGCGTTGATCTGCTTTTCCACCAAAACGCATGAAGGGTTTATTCAAGCCCATGAAGAAACAAGTGCTTCTTCGGATCAATGCCATAAAACCAAAAGGATCTCGCTTGTAGAGTAGGGGCATCACTTTTTGGTAATACTTCAATCCTCCCTTTTCACCTTTCGTCAATTCGCCTTTGGCATTGGAAAGAATTTGTTGAGCATTCCAATCAGCGCGTTTTCTCCAAAGATCTTGACGTGTAACAAAAACCACTAGTTGTTGCGCGGTTGTTGCCGCAGGTTGGCCCAAACACAAAGCTCCAAATTCCTTTTTCAATTCGGGTGTTTGTATCCAGTAAAATTCCCACAATTGCATGTTGCTGCTATTGGGCGATAATGTTGCTCGCTCCAAACTTCGTTGAATGACGTCGTCAGAAACAGGTACTTCCGCATCAAAAACACGGTTACTACGTCTGCGGTCAATGATTTCTTGAAAAGCTGTTGAATGCATCGAGTTATAATTTTATTACTTTTTGGTTCACTTTTGTTTTTGATTGAGATGCTTCAATAAAATAGATGCCTGATGCAAGTGATACAAGCTGAATTTTTTCACCTGATTGATATTGTTCTTGGCAAAAAACAATTGATCCAAAAACATCTTTCACAACAATTTTGACGGGAGTTGAGTTTGAAGTAAAGTTCAATTGAAATTCATTTTCAAAAGGATTTGGAAAAACTTGGTAATCCAATGTTTGTTCATCATCAATGCCAATTGTTGTAACCAAAATACAAGCACTTGTATCGCTACAATTTCCATTTGTTAGTACACACGCGTAGTTACCATTTTGTGTCACATTAAATGATTGATTGGTTGCATTTGCTACAAGAGTATTTGTAGTGCAATTGATCCATTGATAAGTTCCTATTGATTGGTTAGTAGTTAAGACAATACTATCATTGGTGTAAAGAGGAGTGATACTTAAATCAAAAGTGTCTTGAATGATTAATGTTGTTGTAACAATGCTGTCACAACCATTTATTGCAATTAAAGTATCGATATAGTTTCCTGATGAAGCGTAAGTATTGGTTCCAACAGACAAGGTTTCACCGGCACACAACTGGAAATTTTGATTGGATTGTTGCAAAGGGTTGATATTTAAATCTGAAATAACAGTGCTGTCATTGCCCAAAATATCGGTATAAACAGCTATCAATAAAGTATCGGTATTGAAATAAATTCCGTTCACTTCTATACTATCTCCAAAGCAAGTTTCAAGCTGTTGTGTCACGACATTCCCGAAAAAACCGAAAGTGAAAATTCCTGTTTCAGAGACGGATGAAATGGTGGTGCTTTTTCCAGATCCACTACCGCTACATGTGCCTGTTGAGGAACTTAGAATGTTATTCCAGTTTGAACCATCCCAATTGGCTACGCTGGTAGCTGCACAATCTGTAATACCATTTTGATTTGCATCATTCCAATGCAATCCAATTTGAAGATTATCTGTTGCAATGGTTTTTGTCATATTCCAATACCCATTTAGATTCACCGCGCTTAATGGAGTTTGAACAGCTGTAACATTGCTAAAACTTTGATCAAAATATTCAGCAGTTACATTGTTATTGATCGATGATGAGGCGTTCATTTCAAAAGCAGCAAATTGATTGTTTTTTCCGATAGGGAAAAGAAAAGCATCATTTCCTATTTTGATAAGTGGACCGTTAACGTAACTCATACTGTTTCCAAATGTTGAGCTTGCATTATCCATCAATGTTAAACTATTGCTTGTAGAAGTGTTTATTTTTCCTGACAATAAATTCAAGAAGCTAGTTATGGTTGCGTCTTGCAATAATGTGACGCCTTGTGAACTTTGATGATCCATTTTCACACTGTAAAATTGAATGGTTCCTGTTCCATTGACGAATTGTTCATTACTACCTGTAAATGCAACATCGTTTGTTTGTGGTGTAAAGTTTCCGTTATTGGTAAAATTGTTTTTAACTTTGATTGCTCTAGCTAATGTTGCTATTTTAGTAGGATTTATAAGGACATTTGCTAAATCATAGTTACCGGTTCCACTCAATGTTGTTGAGCCATTAAATGTTGTAATAACATCGTTTTCCGCTAGAAAAACGCCTCTATTGATGAGGTTGTTTGTGCCAGTAAGTGTGAAATTGGCCGTTCCTTTCTGAACGATACTATCTCCAATGAGCTGTGTTTCAATCAATGATCCACTGTAATTAAATGTTGCTGTTCCGCTTATTTCTAAATACATGTTTACGGTACTACCTAGCGAGTTGTGAATGAGTCCGTTTGCTGTAACCGTTCCACCGGTTGTAATGAAGCGAGGTGTGCCACTGCCTGGTGCAACTCCCAACCACATCATGTCGCCATTTATCGTTAACGTTCCGCCTGTCATTAAAAAATAAGGTTCGAAATTTCCAGCTTCATTTTCAAATGCCATTTCACCAGTGATATTTAGTGACCCATTGTGTAGTTCGTAGCTACTTGGAGCATTCAAATTGCCATCAGCCATTGCAAATGTTTGAGCCACACTAACACTTCCTCCGTTTTGAATAAATTTTCCGCCTAGATCCATTAAAATTCGTTGGCCAGAACTTGCTGAACCACCATTGATAGTGACAACTGCATCTTCTCCAGCAATGAATCGTTCGTCAACAATTACGTTTCCATTTGATAGCAACATACTCGCTCCTAAATCAATGATCAAACGTCCACCATTGCCTGGATTTACCGAAAATGTTCCGCCGTTGACAATCAATTGAGATGTTGGGTCTAGTACTTCTACATCGTCTTGCGTCGTAAGATTTGCATTGATGGTCAAAATACCTCCGTTGATTACTGAAACAAGTGCAGGAGAAAACACACTATTCGCTGAGATCACTGGAACCGCAGCCGCTCCTGTGTAAAGTGCAGGATTGATGGTGATATTACTTCCGTTTAGTGGCCAGCTTGACCAATTAGTTGGATTATTCCAATCCGAATTACTGTTTCCAGTCCAATTTTGTCCAAAAGCAGTAGTTACTGAAAGACTGATCAAAAAAAGGATGATTTTCATTTGTTTTTGAATTTGTTGCAAAAATAGGCTTTCTAAGTCTTTTGTCACCCATGTTACTTTGTTTGTGACGCTCTATATGTTTGTTTTTCGGTAATTTTAACAAGTATAACAAGAGTGATTTGAGATTCTAAGAAAAACAATGACAGTGAGCGCCATTCAACTCGGGTTAAAAGAAAACTGGAAACAGTTTACACTCTTGGTCATCATCAACGGTTTCGTTGGTGGAATGGTGGGTTTGGAACGTAGTATTTTACCCCAACTTGCCGAACAAGCTTTTGCCATTGCTGCGAAAACCGCTATTTTTTCGTTCATCATCGTTTTTGGTATTGTTAAAGCCCTGACGAACTATTTCGCAGGTAGTTTGGCTAATCAGTTCGGGCGAAAAAAATTACTCATCATAGGTTGGATCTTTGCCATTCCGATACCCTTCATTTTCTTATATGCTCCCTCTTGGAATTGGATCATTGCGGCAAATGTCCTGCTCGGAATCAATCAAGGGCTTGCTTGGTCTTCTACCGTTGTAATGAAAATGGATTTGGTAGGCGATAAACAGCGTGGCTTTGCGATGGGATTGAACGAATTTGCTGGGTATTTTGCCGTTGCCATTGTCGCTTTTCTCACTGCTTGGATTGCTTCCAATTATGGTTTGCGCCCTTTTCCTTTTTACATCGGCTTTGGATTGGTTTTCGCTGGCTTGGTGCTCAGTATCTTCTTTGTGAAAAATACTGAAGGACATGTGCAATTGGCTGCCGATCAAAGTTCCGTTCCACGCTTGCAGCATGTTTTTCGAGACACTACATGGAAACACCGAAATTTAAGCGCTGTTACCCAAGCTGGCTTGGTCAATAACCTCAATGACGGGATGACTTGGGGCTTGCTTCCCATTTTACTCATAACAAAACATTTTACGATAGCAGAAATTGGCCTTGTCACCGCAATTTATCCTGCTGTTTGGGGAATCGGACAGTTGTTTACTGGTAAAATGGCCGATGTCTTCCCCAAAAAACGTCTCTTGTTCTGGGGGATGTTACTGCAAGCTCTTGCGCTTTTTGCCTTCGTTTTTGCTCAGTCTATGACTGAATTCATCATTCTTTCTGCACTTTTAGGTTTTGGAACAGCACTCGTTTATCCCACCTTTTTAGCAAGCGTTGCCGAAAATACCCATCCCTTGGATCGCGCTGGAAGCATTGGCGTTTTCCGTTTGTGGCGAGATTTAGGTTACGCCATCGGCGCCATCCTCACCGGAATCTTAGCAGACCTCTTCAATCTAGATGTCTCTATGCTCTTCATCGCCGCCCTGACATTCCTTTCTGCTTTCATTATTTTACTACGTATGCAGGAAAAATAGTAACTTTTATATATCACTTCATTTCTCTGTGCTCTCTGCGCCCTCTGTGGTAAAAATAAACATGACTACTCTGTGTCCTCTGCGCTCTCTGTGGTAAAAAAAAACGAGGGTAGTTCTCCGTGCTCTTTGTGCTCTCTGCGGTAAAAAATTTCTTTGCGTCTCATCCTTGCTTTGTGTTCTCTTTGGTTCAAAAGATTCCTTGGTTTTATTTTTTTCGACGCGCTTAATTTTCTACCTTTGATGACAATCCCATGTCTGTATGTCTGCACTCAAATTACATAGCTCAAGAACACTTGAAATCTACTCGGCTTCTATCGAAACAGAACTCGAAATTCAAGTCGTTAGCGAAGGTATCAGTGCAGGCTTCCCCTCTCCAGCGCTTGATTTTGTAGATCTTTCAATTGACATGAACAAGCACTTGGTGAAACATCCTTCTACCACTTTCTATGGTCGTGTAAAAGGACAATCCATGAAAGATGCAGGGATTTTTGATGGCGATTTACTCGTTATTGATAAGAGCCTCGAGCCCATTGATAACAAAATTGCAGTTTGCTTCATCGATGGAGAATTTACCATCAAACGCATTAAATTCGATAAAGAAGGACTGTGGTTAATGCCCGAAAATGAAGCCTATCACCCCATCAAAGTGACAGAAGAAAACCAACTCGTTGTTTGGGGAATTGTGACCCACGTCATCAAAGCACTGTAACATGTACGCACTGATCGACTGTAACAACTTTTACGCTTCCTGTGAGCGCGTTTTTCGTCCAGATTTGAACGGAAAACCAATCGTTGTATTGTCGAATAACGATGGTTGTGTCATTGCTCGCAGTAACGAAGCAAAAGCAGTGGGTGTACCCATGGGAGCTCCTGCATTTGAATTCAAAGAACTGTTCAAACAACACCAAGTACACGTTTTTTCAGCCAACTTTCCTTTGTATGGCGATATGAGTAATCGTGTGATGACTTTGCTCGGAGAATATTCCCCCGAAATTGAAGTGTACAGCATCGATGAAGCGTTCTTGAAACTCACCGGTTTTGAGTACTTCGATTTGCAAGCATACGGATTGGACATGGTGAAGCGTGTCACGAAAGGAACCGGAATCCCCATCAGTGTGGGAATTGCACCAACGAAAGCCTTGGCAAAAGTGGCCAATCGCATCGCTAAGAAATTTCCAAAGGAAACGAATGCTACCTACATCATCGATAGCGAAGAAAAGCGCATCAAAGCCCTGAAATGGCTCAAAGTGGAAGATATTTGGGGAATTGGAAGACAATCAGCGAAAAAATTACGCGATCAAGGCGTACGTACCGCTTACGATTTCACCAATATGAACGATAGCTGGGTGCAGCATCAATTATCCATTGTGGGGTTACGACTCAAAAAAGACTTGCTCGGTTTTCCTACTTTGGACCTTGAAGATATTAAAGCCAAGAAAAACATTGCGACTACCCGTTCTTTTGAGCGACCACTGACCGAATTGAAAGACTTGAAAGAGCGTGTGGCAACCTTTGCGGTTTCTTGCTCCGAGAAGTTGCGCAAACAGCATTCCTGTTGTGCCGCGATGATGGTCTTCATTCATACAAACGGTTTCCGGAAAGATTTGCCGCAGTATTCCCGCAATATCAGTGTAAAATTGCCTTTCCCAAGCAATTCAAGTATCGAACTAGCAAAATTTGCAACGCAAGCCTTAGAGCGCATCTACCAACCGGGATTTGCTTACAAAAAAGCAGGTGTCATCATCATGAATTTTGTGCAAGAAGACCAAGTGCAATTGTCGATGTTTGAAAACAGCAACCCGAAACACGCTTCTTTGATGAAAGCCATCGATGTGTTGAATCAGCGTTTTGGTCAGCAAAAAGTGAAGTTGGCGGCACAAGATCAAAAGCGCGTTTGGAAAATGCGACAAGAGAAGTTGTCACAGCGCTATACCACCAATCTCAACGAAATCATTACAATCAAAATCTGATGTGTTTCCATTCCAAACAATCCACCGATGCGCAACAATTGAAGAAGCGCTTTAAAGCTACTTTTCCAAAGGAAGCTCAACACCAACCCAGTGAAGAATTGAATGGTTTTAAGCATCCGTACACACCTGTGATCACCAATGCGGCACCCGATGAAATCCAACTCCTGCAATGGGGATTGTTGCCTCATTGGGCAAAAACAAGGACTCACCAAGGCAATACACTCAACGCCAAGATTGAAACTTTGAGTGAAAAACCATCCTTTCGAGAGGTGATCCACCAACGCTGTTTGGTCATTGCAGACGGTTTTTACGAATGGAAATGGTTGGATGGAAAAGGGACGAAGAAAGAGAAATACCTCATTACCACAGCAGATAATCCCATTTTCACCATGGCAGGCTTGTGGAGTACCTGGAGCGATCCTTTAACCGGAGAATTGCGCCAAACCTACACCATTTTGACTACCGAAGCCAATGCCTTGATGGCCGAAATTCACAATTCTAGAAAACGAATGCCCGTTATCCTAAGTAGGGAAGGGGAGCAAGCATGGTTGAACGGTCAAAACGCCCCACAGATCGAGCCGCATTTAGAGGCAAAAAATCTAGAGGATATTATTCAAGGGCGTTTGTTTTGATGGGGTATAAAAGGATTGATAGAATATTAAATAACAGAGTGATGAAAATAGCTTCAGTATTTATAAGTGTGTTTTTTATTTCAGCTTGTAATATAGGTTATGAAAATGAGATTTATCAAAGTTCATTAGAAGAACCTTTTTCATTATCGAGCAAAGAAAAAGAGTTTGTTCGGCAATTAGATGAATTTGGATTTAAAAATGTTGATTTAAATATACTAAGTACTAAAATAAATGAGCAGAGTACACTTGGATATGAATTTAACATGAATTACTTCATTTCAAAAGAAAGGTTCGATTCTACTTTTAATTCAATTAATAATGATGTTGATAGTCTAATTTTTTCTTTTTTGAATGATTACGCACGTGATTCTCTCATTTATAAATATTCATATTTAGATTTTGATGTTAAAATCACTGACTCAATTGAACAATATGAATCTATAGTTAGATTCTTGAATAAAACCGAAATTGAAAAAGTATCTGGTTTTAAAATCATGAAGATTGGTGAAAAGTATGTTAGGAAGAATTTAGGAAATACGAACATTTAGAAATCAACAACAATCAATATTGCTTATAAGTAAAACTACCATCTGGATTTGGGAAAATGACCACTTGTTTGCCTTGTTTCAAATCAAAAAGCTTCATGTTTACCATGAAATAAGCGTTTTTATCTGGAGTTTCTAGAAAAACCCAATCAAAAGGGTGGATATCCACTTGAAAGGTACCTTGAGCAGTCAAATACGGCCAATTGCGAGATTGTACAAAGGTGTTTTCATTGGTTTTTAATTCATCTATTTGAAAAATCAACGACCCTGCAATACGAGATGAATCCGAATTGAAATCTGGGTAATCGCCAATATTTAATCGAATGTAGGTATGTCTATTTTCATCAAAAGTCGCAGAGGTGCTAAGAACAGCATAATCGTAGTTTTTCACAGGAAATGCGCTCAATGTCAATGGGTAAACCGCTAATTCCGTTTTGAATTTATCGTAGGTTTCCAAATCTTGCTGATACAATTTCAAGTCCCAGCCAGCTTCGTTCGTTAAACTATCCTTGGTCAGTTGGTTGGTATCAACTTGCCCATTTACGGATGGAATCAGCATTAAAAACAACGAGAGATTTAAAAGGATTAGTCTATTTTTTTTCATGGTGTTCATGACGAGTTGTAAAATATGGATTACTTCTTATTTGCTAAGGAATTACACATAACAAAAAGTTGTAAAGTAAAAGTAGTATTTCAGACTTAATGATTGAATTGCGGAATCAATTTTCGGGAAAATTGGTAATGTGATTTTTATGGAAAACAAGTAAATGTATTTACCATGGTAAGTGGTGGTCAAATTGCAGTTTGACTGCAACTGCTATCAATACTAGATTCTCGAAAAAATTCTAAGTACCAATTCAGAATGTTAATTGGAGGATTCTTCTTCCAACTTCCAAGTACCGGAAATGGTGAGCACTTCTAAACCCGGTTGTTGTTCCCCAAAAGAAAAAACGGTGATGCGTTTTTGGTGGCATTGATCGCAAACGGTTTTGAAATAAAACGTGGGCAGGTTATTCACTGTGTAGGCCCCGAAATGTTGATAAAATGGCGCGGTTTCCTTGGCCATTCCACGAGCCAACAATTGCGAAGTAGAAATGAGTTGCTGAAAATGATATACTTGTGCAAACGGAAATCCACTTTCGTAGGGCGTAATACTTAATTGCTCTTCGTTACCGCAAGAACATTGCAAGTTGGTTTCTGCAGAAAAGCAAGCGTCGTTGTAAAACACAGTTGGACGACAAAGTAATTGATCACCAACGCGACTGGTCGTTGTAATGGCTTCCATACTTATGGAATGGTTTTCCCTTCGGTTTGTTCAAACTTACCGCTTGGACTGTCAACTATCGTTATCTTAATGTAGCCTTGTTCAGCCAATTGATTCCACGTTAATGGGTAACCCGATTGTTCATCCAACGGAATTTTCCACATGGTTTGTTGTCCATTTCCTTCTTGATTGAACCAAGGAATAACCGTTGCATTTTGACTAGTAAACGGACAATCTTTCACTACCGTAATGTGGTAGTAGAAATCGTAATTTTCTTGGGGTTGGTTCAATGCGCGTTGTGTGAAAGTATAGGAAACATTGTTGTAAACCGGACTTGTGAAATTTCCACCCAATTTTGGAACGCCATTTCCATCAAATTTACCGATAGCGTTACTGTAACGGTCAAAGGTCATTCCTGCCTTCAATGGAACATTGTCGGTAATGTTGTAACCGCCCATTGCAGGAGGCCATCCGCCGTTCAATTTGTTTTCTGTGAAGAATATTTCTAAATTTTTCCAGTCTTTGGCATTGTATAAGTCGAATGCTTTTTGATGTAATTCATCCGATAAAGTATCTGCTTTGTCAAACGTAGCTGCAAATTCGTCAACTGTTTTAAAGTAATTGTCCTTCTTAACAACAACCTGTTGTGTTTCTCCAGTCGGTTTTAAGCTTTTTTGTTGAATCACCGCAGCGCGTTGCGACCAAGAAAACACCGAAACTACGACAATTGAGAATGTTAAAAGCAATCTGTTTTTCATGTGTCGAAGATACAAAGATTCGTCTTTTTCACAACTGCAGAAAATGGAAAAGAACCGACCGTAAGTGTAACCAGTAGCACTTTGTTCACTTTTAATTGACAACTTTGCTTATGAAACATTTCCTTACCTTTTTGTTTTTGTTCTTGATTTCAGCTGTTTTTGCACAAAAAATGGAAGATTATCAATTGTTCTATCCCAACGGCTTACTGCAAGAAGAAGGAAAGAAAAGCAGTACGCGAAAAATAGGAACACTTTACGTGTACGATGCCCAAAAGCATTTGGTGAAGAAAACCACGTTTGATTTGCAATTAAAATCACCAGGTAATTATGTTGGATACACCTATATGGAAACGATTACAACGTACAACGAGAAAGGCGGTGTAGTTTCCACCAAATCGTATAATAACGGAACGTTTATTAAACCAACGCAAGAAACCTATCCCAATGGTCAACTTAAATATGAAACCATTTTAGGTGCAGATCAACTGCATAAAACCACCATTACCTATTACGAGAACGGCAACAAAAAATACGTTTCAACGGGTTACGATAAAAACAAACGGTTTTATTTGGATGGCGTTTCTGAAGGTTACTTTGAATCGGGACAGTTATCCGGTAAATCAGAATATAAAAATGGTTTGAAAGAAGGAAAATCCATTTCGTATGATGAAAAAGGAATGATTCTTCAAGATGCTACTTATATCAACGATACAGTTGTTGAAATCAAGCGATACAACAAACTCGGAAAACAAATCGGTTATTATTCCAAAAATGGACCTCCAGAATTGCAATTTAACAAAGATTACTACCCCAACGATAGCGTTTTAAAATACCATCAATACAAGAAATTTGTGCTGGTAAATGGCGATTCCTTGTTGTATGATTTTCAAGAAAACTATCTTCCAGATGGAACGATGAAAAGCCAGAATGTAAGCTGGAATGGGAAAGGGATTTTGATGAACTCGGAATCAATTGCAGGCATCAACTATGTCTCAAATACCACTTTTAGATTAAGCAGACGAACGGATTTAAATGTATTCGAACTGAACACTGGTCACCAATTGGAGCAACAATGGTTTTTCACCAGCTCTGGTATGCGGTTTCCTTTTGGCTCATCCCAAAAAGATCAGCAAAAAGAGATTAAAGCTGGAATTGACCGCGTTAAAAAGAACATAAAAGAAGGGAACATCAACGAAGATCATCGTATTGCAGATAGTTTATTTATTCCTGCGTTGGCTTATTATTCGCGCTTTCCAAAAGAAGTACTGTTTGAAGAAGCTATTTACACCTCCAATTTGGACGACACAAAAACGGGCACTTTTCGCATTGACTACAAAGGCACGGACATGTACGCTGAAGGAGCTTTGCTCAACGGGTTCTTGAATGGTACCGTGACACTTCACCTCAATAAGCAGCAATTATTGTTTGAACGCAGTTTTGTGATGGGCATTGAACATGGAACTTCGAAAAATTGGTTTTTGGATGGCAAATTAAGTGATGAATCGGTCATTGAAATGGGGCGGTTGGTGAACTCGAAAAAATGGTACACCAACGGTCAACTGTATTTGGAAGAACGGTACAACAAAAAACAAGTTAATGACTTCAAACAAAAATGGTCGAAAGAAGGAAAGATTTTAGAATACCAATTGTTAACCGACACCTTGAATACCGCCTTTCGTTTCAATCCAGATGGTTCGTTCAACAGTTACTCATGGAACAATTTAAAAGACAAAATCAGCATCAGTAAAAGCGTTTACAAAGGACGTAATTTTGCCACCATAGATATTCCACATGATGAACAGCGACCAGTAAACTTTTCATTTTCCTATGGAGGCGTTACCATTTCTGGAAAAGCATATTGGGACAACCAGCAAAAGAAAAGCATTTTGGAAGACGATTTTGGTGGTTTGGAACAATTCGATCGTTCGGTCATTTCCTATCCCAAAGAATTGCCATGTAGCTGTAAAGGTTGGGAAGAATACAAATTCTTTGCGTATGCGACTACTGAATATGTAAACGAAAAAACGTTTTATAAGTATCAACATTCGTTTCATACGCCGCTCAAGGATTTGTCCCTATTTTTTGGTAATCCCTATTCCATTAATCAAGAGCCAGAAAGTTATAAAATGGGACAGACGTACGACACTTACAGTTATCATTTTACACCCAAACCACTTTCTGTCTTTCTTCCAGATAGCAATGGTGTTGAATTGATTTTGGAACCTTGTAAATCGCGTTTTGCTTTTATTAAGTATGTATTGTCGACCAATTTCAAAATAGGCTCCCCGAAGGAAACATCCGCACATTTTAGTAAAATGAAACACGTAGGATTGCAATTTCCAGCTAGTATGATGACTCAGTTAGACGATCAGTTTCAACCATTATACGATGAAAAAGGCAAACCCTATAAAGGTCTGTTTTTATTTGAAACCAATGAGATGTATTACGATATCGTGAAACAAATCAATGTCATTCAGCCCCGATTC
>JADLGD010000164.1 GCA_020849495.1 Fluviicola sp. | reverse complement strand
TGGAAGTATTTATCCAAATACACTTCTGTGAACAGCAAGGATAAATATTGGAAATACTTCCAAGTGATCATTTCACCTCGCTTTTCAGAAATCTGTTTGGTGAAACGAACAATGTTTTCATCATAGGTTTGCAACATGGTTGGAGTAAGATCTTCCGATGCATACAAATGGCTAATCAGCGATTGCAGGTACTTTGTATTCCCTTCTTCCGTGAAACCTTCATTAATAGAGTATTTGAGCTCTGCGAAAATCTCTGTACCGTTTTTACCAATGATTTTTTTGCCAATGCTATCAATACCGAATAGTGACAGCAAATACTTGTTCAGAACAAGTTTGTCGTGAAAGTTTGCCATTACAATTCTGTTTGATTGAACATCAATTTAAAGAAGGATTCCTCAATCAGTTTCACCTTGAATTGATCATCACCGGTTCGTACGTTTTCGAAATGGTGATCTCCGTTGATGTATATTTGATCGAACTCTGCGGAGCGAACCGAATCATATAACTTGCGGAATACTTTCTCGGTTTCTTCGTTTGATGTGGTTTCTAAATTGCGCCAAATGACCAAGGTTTTTTCACCGGTACGCGTTTTACCTTCTACCAATTTGATGTCTTTTACACGTTGCATACGTTGTACATACAAACCAATCAAGTAATTAAAGGTCTCGACCAAATCTACGGTTGTTGGAACGAGTTCATTGTTTTCAGTTACGTTCAATTGATATGCAAACGGATTTTTAAACGCTTCTAGGTTAAACAAATGCCCTTCACTTTCTACGTCGAGCATGTATGACAATAAATACTCTTCTTGGGCTTCTTGGTTGAATTGTAAAAGACCAGAAGCACTAGTCGTTTGCAATGATAAATTGTTCAATGTGTCTTCGTAGCTCTCTAAAACCTGGTATTTGAAGATTTGTGAAATTCCTGCTTTGTCTTGTGGTTTTCCGTTTTTCCAATTGTCTGAATAAATCACTTTTTGAATGCGGGGCTTTGTAACATTGTTAAAATAGGTCCCCATTTCTACCAAAATGTATTTACGCTTACCACCATCTTCACGATTGAGTTTAATGGCAGAATGACCTGTGGTGCCAGAACCTGCGAAGTAGTCGAGAATACAAACTGATTTTTTGTCGGTTCGTGCAATCAGATACTTAATCAAATCCACAGGTTTTGCATAGCTGAAAATGCTTCCAATTCCAAGTGAGTCCAGTAATTTAGCAGCTTGGGTACTTGAAAATTCATTTATAATTCCCATTGGTCGCTGACTGCGTTCTATAATATTTCCTTCGTTATCACAATTAAAATATTGCTTAGTGTAAACTGTCCAGATTCCTGAACTATCCTTCTTAATTTCTATAAAACCGTTTGTTATGCCCCAATCAAATTTATTCTTAGACCATCTCCAACATGCCTTTTTACCGCTGTTATTATCTGCTGGCATAATTATACTCCCATCTGGGGCTGAAATAGGATAATCTAATTTTTCTGAATACTGAATGGACCCCATTCCTAATTTCTGCAAATAGTATTTTCCCCTTTGTAAAACAAATTCATCAGAAGATTTGTATCGTTCTTCGTTTCCAATACTTACACCAGATACTTCAACAAGCTCTTTGAATTTTGAAAAAGTTAAAATGTGTTCATGTTTGATACGAAATAGTTTACTATCCGAACTTCCTCCACCTTCTTGATTTGCCCAAATTAAATCTGCTACAAAATTTTTCTCATCCCAAATAGTATCACTCAATCCTTTTAGATTTGAAAATTCATGATCATCCACACTTGTGTAGCAAACACCAGTATTTGATAATAATGACTTTGTCAAATACACACGACTTTCAATCATTGAAAGCCATGAAGAATGAGAAAAACCATCTTTATATATAAAGCCGTCCTTTCCTGTGTTGTACGGTGGGTCAATATAGATTATATTAACTTTTTCATGTTCTTTTTCCTTGATCAATCCTAACGCCTGAAAATTTTCTGAGTTAATCAATAAACCATCCGTTTCTTCATCCAAATCATAAAATTCAGCCAACAATTTATCTTTAAATTCTTGTGAGAAATGTTTGGTGTCTAAAACCAAGAATTGTTCAAAAACTAATTGCGAAACGTCCGTTATTTCTACATCAAACAAAACTTTCCATTCTTCCAATTGCGCTTGGTTGGCAACAATTTCAGGATAGTAACTTTCAGGTATGCGGTCAAGTGTAATGCAATAGTTTGTGCTAATTACAAATTTCTTTTTGAGCCACAGTTTCTTTTGAAAATCTTCTATTTGAGCCAAGAAAGCAATGATCTTGTTCGCTACTGTTTTGAGCGCTTTTATTTTGGAAAGTTGTGCAGTAAAATAAATTGGATTTTCGGTATTGATGTCATCAATAAATAAGACTTCATTTTTGATGTAAAAGTCAAGTTCACGGTTCAAGAATCCACCTAAGTCTTTGTGGATGAAGTAATCAAAACTGTTTCGAGAAATGAAATTGTTGATATGCTTTTCAAGTACTGTTCGTGCTTTGTTTTTTTCCGTCGGTGCTTTATCAAAAGCCAAAACAAATTCTCCAGGTATATTAGCCTGAATTGTTTCTAAGGCTTGTTTTGCCAAATCATCTTGTTTGGTACTTTTGGGATGTGTTTCATAGGTAAAGTTGAT
>JADLGD010000163.1 GCA_020849495.1 Fluviicola sp. | reverse complement strand
TAAAACTTTTGAAATATTTATTTTAAGCGATTATTACATAGCGCCTCACTAATGAAAAAAGCAATTGTCATTTCGTTTTTATTTGTTGTAAATAGTTTGATTGGTCAATCTACATCAAAATTTCAAGTAGGATTAGATAGTAAAGGAATTTTACGTGTAAAGCCTTATGAATATCGATTATTAAATGGTATTTCTATTGGTTGGTTGAATTCAAAACATGCTGTTAATCTTGGTGTATACCTCCATTCGATAAACACAAACGTTCCCACAGATTATGAAGGTTGGAAATTGAATAGCGGTTATTTAAATTACACTTATAGTTTCCCGCGTGAAAAACATCCTCGAATTACGGGTCATCTAATGACAGAAGTTGGCTTCTATCATTTTGAACGAACATCATTTGAAATTTACGACAAACCTTATGAAATAGGAACTATTTATCAAAGCTATTTCCTATCAGTTGGCTATGGATATAGATTCAACTGTACAAATGATTTAGCCATCAAACTAACTCCAAATATTGGTTATTTTACTTCTAAAGAAACAGAATTAAAAGTCATCAATGAATTTTACAATAGAGTTTACAATAAACAGACAGAAATATTAGGCTCTATCAACTTTTCTTTGAACTTATCAATTCACTATTCATTCCCTTTTAAAAAGAAGAAAAGTACTACTTGATTACCAACGTTCAAAGAAGTAGAGGAAAAGACATCGATGCTGCTTGCGGACAGTTGGCAAATAAGAATAAGATGATGAATGTGCGCGTTTTGAAATCTGCTAAGTAAACCTTCACAAAATTTATCAAAACAAATTGTCTCAATTAAACGTTCAGAGTTTAAATTGACTTAAATTTGTACACATGACAGTAAAGGAAATTTTAGCTCCCATTGAAACAGAAATGCAACTTTTTGAAGTGCGTTTTCACGAGAGCATGAAATCGAAAGTTCCTTTACTAGATAAAATCACCCATTACATCATTCGACGAAAAGGGAAACAAATGCGCCCCATGTTTTTGTTTCTCACAGCAAAAATGTTAGGGGAAGTCAATGATAAAACTTATCAAAGTGCTTCCTTAGTGGAGCTATTGCACACTGCAACCTTGGTACACGATGATGTGGTAGATGATGCGAATGAACGGCGAGGATTTTTCTCAGTCAATGCTTTGTGGAAGAACAAAATCGCCGTTTTAGTTGGTGATTACATGTTATCACGAGTTTTGCTTCATTCCATTGAAAACGAAAACATCAGATCATTGCAAATTGTAGCGAGAGCTGTTCGTGAAATGAGCGAAGGTGAATTGCTGCAAATAGAGAAGGCGCGTAAATTGGATATCACAGAGGAAGTCTATTTTGAAGTGATCCGTCAGAAAACTGCCAGTTTGATTGCAACTGTTTGTGAAGCTGCAGCTGCATCGGTTGACCGTGAAGACATGGCACCAACAATGCGCCAATTTGGTGAGTTGGTTGGATTAGCATTTCAAATCAAGGACGATATTTTTGATTACGGTACACCAGGAAACATTGGTAAACCAACAGGAAACGATATTCGTGAACGCAAAATGACCTTGCCTTTGATTTATGCCTTGGCCAATTCGGATAGAGATGTACGCAAAGAATTGATGAACATTGTCAAACGTCACAACGAAGAGAAAAAATACGTGAATCGCGCAATAGAATTGGTTATTGCTGCTGGAGGAATTGAATATGCGCACAAACGCATGATGGAGCTTAAAACAGAAGCTTTAAACCTCATCAAAGATGTACCTGATTCACCTGCAAAACGCTCATTGGTAGGCTTGGTAGAATATACGGTGGCAAGAGAGAAGTGATTCTTTTACTACAAAGAGCGCTGAGAACGCAAAGATTTTATTAAACCGCGGAGAAAGAGAGAACTCAGAGAGTTTTGTTTTTTACCACAGTGAAAAGAAGAGCGCGGAGAAAAATGAGTTATTCCTTTATAAACTAATTTTAAATGACCATCATCCCTCATTTACACAACGAGATTCAAATCGCTGAAATTGTTTCAGAACAAGTATTGATTCAAAGTACAGAGGATGGTTTAGATCTTTTGGGAACTGTTTATTACGACGGTTACGATCGCATGGTGATTTATAAAACCAATATAATTCCTGCTTTTTTTGATTTGAAAAATGGGATGGCTGGTGAAATTTTGCAAAAGTTCTCCAACTATCGTGTCAGATTGGTGATTGTAGGCGATTTTGAACAGATCAGTAGTAACAGCTTAAACGACTTTATAAGAGAAAGTAATGCTGGTAAACAAGTTAATTTTGTTGCTACATTAGAGGAGGCAATTAACCGCTTAATTATTTGACATGAAACCAGTTGCTATTCTTATTCTTTTAATCACATCACTTGCTTGTACAACAAACGATGATTCGACAGCAGTCGTGAATACAACTCCAAAAGAAATCATTTACACCATTGATCAACCAACAAATAAGGCACTTTTTGACTTTTTCAAGGAAACATTGAAAGCTGATACGTTCAAAATTGAAAACAGTCGGAAAGAAAGGAATTTTGTGTGGAGAGATGGTAAACGAAAGGTTGACATTGTTGCAAAAGGAAAAGGAATTCATTGGTATTACATCAAGCGCCAAAAAGCGAAACCTGACTATTACTATCCTGATTTTGTGCTCTATGTTTTTGAATTCAAGGACAGTATTGCAGCTCAGTCACATTTTAAAACCATTGACGCAGCCTTGCATACCCACGATGATTTCGCCAATGGAAAAGGACCAAATAAATTGATTCGAAAAGGTAACGAGCTCTTTTACTTCACTTCAAGAGCAGAAATGTTCAGAGGTTATTTGAGTCATTTTGCTGAGGAAATTGAGGCGTTTGGCAATACCAAAGACGTCCCAGATTCACCTGCAAAAAGCTAATCTGTTGGTTTAGTTGAACACACAATTGCTAGAAAGAAAGCTCTTTCATGTTTTACCTCAAAAGCATAGAGTTCATTTTTTTATTGACCTCAGAGAAAGAGAGAGCTCAGAGAGTTTTGTTTTTTTCAACTGAGAAAAGGAGAACGCAGAAAGACCTTAGTTTTTTTTACACTGAGAGTTCAAAGAACTCAATTGCTACTTTTTCATTTCATGGATAGCATTTGAACCTTTCCTTTATTTACCTGTAACTGTTAATCATGAAAAAGTGTTTCTCGATTATTTGTATTCTTTTGATAGGATGTTTTTATGCTCCATTATTCAGCCAGGACACCATTTTTGCACCATCAATAAAAGAAGGCAATCAAATTATAGTAAATGAGATTTTTATGAGTGGTTGTGCTCATGGACATATTTGTTGTCAGTCTGGTTGTAGTTGTTGTACTGAATTACAGCGCAATCAACTATTTGACACCATCATTTATCCGAAAAAAAACGGAACGATTCGTTTGAAAATTGTAGAGCGCTACATGTATGCCAACAGTCATGAACTTTATCCCGTGCACTATCGTTTCAAAGATGAAAATGGCAAATTATCTCAGAAATGGTACGATGTGTTTTCATATCGATTTTATCATTACCATGATCAAATTAATATCCAAAACGTTGCAAAAGATGAACCTAGGGAACTCTTAGTAGTTGATTCTTTAGGCGATTACAACTTTTTGGACTTGGAAGGTAAAACACTCCCCATGCCTTTTATATCAAATACCAAATTGAGCGATTCCTTGTATCTATCCAGCATTATTGTCAATAACCAACGATTATTTGGCTTATCTGATGGAAAAGGAACCAAAAAAGGGCCATTGAATATTCGAGAAATCAGACCTACAACGAAATTAGGTTATACTATTTTCCAG
This sequence comes from Fluviicola sp., assembly GCA_020849495.1. GTDB lineage: Bacteria > Bacteroidota > Bacteroidia > Flavobacteriales_D > Crocinitomicaceae > Fluviicola. The sequence goes on along the minus strand of JADLGD010000163.1, from coordinate 20,756 downwards.
AACACTTTGGGCAAATTTGGAATGATGGATCAATATGGGAATAGTATTCTTACTTGTATTTACGATGAATTAAACGATTTATCGAATAACCGCTTTGAGGCAAAATTGAAAGGTTTACATGGGGTAATCAATGAAAAGGGTACATTCTTGTATGTTGAGAATTTTAGACAAGTTTCTATTTTTTCAGAAGGCTTGGCTTTTGTTCAAAAAGACGAAAACAAAATTGCATACATTGATTTAAACGGAATAGAACTCTTTGAAATCAAAGCGAAATGGGGCTATGAATTTCATGATGGTTTGGCAGCTGTTTACAAAAACGACAAATGGGGTTACATCAATACGAAAGGAGAACTCATTCTAGATTATCGATATTACCAAGCATTGCATTTTGAAAATGGTACGGCTCCAGTTGCTGTTTCGAAAGAAAATGGACCAAATCAATGGCGTTTGATCAATAAACAAGGCGAATTTGTCTCTAGCGAAAGCTATTATGAAATCAAAGAATTTAAAAACGGATTGGCCAAAGTGTTTAAAAACGGTCAAGGTTCCGGTATGATCGACACGAAAGGCAAAGAAATCATTCCTTGCAAGTATTTCATTGATGAATATGGTACTCAAGAAGATTGGTATGTATTCGAAGGATTAATTCTGAAAGAAACGGGATCCAACAAAACATCCTTTATCGTCAACCGAAATGGTGAAAAAACAGTTGATTTGTCGCCTTACATTGCAGGAAGATACGTCCATGATCCCAAAAGGAACAACGCTTATCTACCCTTTATCCATGTGTATACTGAAAAAGGCGAGCAACAATTACTTGATTTAAACGGAAAGCCCGTTTTGAAGCAAACTTACAAATCCGTTCAGTTATTCAACGATTCGATTCTAGTAGTGAGAGAAGAAAATCGCAGTGGATTTGTTTATAATTTATCAACCAAAAAGACCATCCTTTCATTCGACAAAACCCAAGATGTTTACAACACTTCATTCGGATTGATTCAAATTCGAAAATCAGAAGAGAATAGTTATACTGATACTTACAGCTATTATGATTACGAGGGAAATCTATTAAAGGTGTTTCCACAGGTTGTTGAATAAAATCAATTGGGGATAATTGGTCAATTGGGAAGGTTGAGCTTGCACGTGGGCGGGTGATAAATTACCTCAAAAAAAGTTAAGGACCCGTCTAGGGTTGTAAACCCTAGATAGGTTTTGAGGGTAGAATTTCTGGTGAAGTTTGTATTTTTTCTCACCAAAAAACCCTATTTTCATTCTTTGAACCAAACATCCGTTTCAACATGTCGCCCATTATTTCAGCTGCTGAACTTTCCTCCCTACTTTCAAACCAAGATCTGATCCTTTTGGATGCGACTAACAGCAAAGAGGCATTTGACCAATTTCAAAACTGTCATATTCTTGGTGCACAATTCATCGATACCAATACCGCACTGGCGAGTTTATCGGATGATCCTGCAGTTGGTGGAAGACATCCATTACCAGAACCTGAGACATTTGCAGCAACCTTAAGTGATTTAGGTATTTCACCAGTTAGTCATATTGTCATTTACGATCAATTCAATGGAGCAAATGCTGCTGCTCGCTGTTGGTGGATGCTGAAAGCGATTGGTCATCAACAAGTTCAAGTTTTAGATGGAGGATTAAAAGCAGCCATACTTGCTGGAATTCCAACTTCAAATAAAGCTACTACTAAAAAAGACAAAACCAATTACCCTTTTTCAAACTGGCTCTTTCCCATTGTAGATATGCAATTTGTTGCTGACCATGTTCAATTGGATGATTACATTGTCATTGATGTACGTGAAGAAAAACGATACAACGGCGAAATTGAACCCATCGACACCGTAGCCGGACATATTCCTGGAGCTATCAATGTACCCTTTCAAGGAAATTTGGATGAAAACGGATGTTTTTTGTCCCCAACTGCACTAAAAGAAAAATACAGCCAGATATTAGGTGATTTCCCTGTTGAAAAACAAATTGTCCATTGCGGTTCAGGTGTCACAGCTTGTCACACGCTTTTAGCCCTTCATTATGCCGGTTTTGAAATTCCGAATTTATATGTGGGTTCTTGGAGTGAATGGAGTAGAAACAATCTACCTCTTGGAAAACTTGTGGACTAGTTCCGATAATTCTGACTAACTTACAAGTGAACGAAAAAAAACATCATGACAGATAAAAAACTAGAAAATCGCAAACCATCAAGACTTGCTCGTTTTTGGAAGCTCATTGGCCCTGGATTAGTTACTGGTGCAAGTGACGATGATCCTTCTGGAATTGCAACTTATTCTCAGGCTGGCGCACAATTTGGGCTGGCTACTTTATGGACATCCATCGTAGCATTTCCTCTCATGGCAGCCATTCAGCAAATGTGTGCTCGAATAGGAATTGTAACCTCATCGGGATTAACTGGAACCTTGAAAAAACATTATCCTAGACCAATTCTATATGTAATGTTATTGTTCAGCTTTCCAGCAATTGTGATGAATATTGGTGCTGATATCGCTGGAATGGGAGCTGTAGGCAACTTATTGTTTCCCTCAATCGATGCTAGTTTTTTTAGTGTGTTTTTTACCATTCTTCTAATTGGTTTAATTATCTATCTACCCTATCGCAAAATCGCATCGGTTTTAAAGTATTTGTGCATTGTCATGTTGGTCTATTTTGTGGTTCCATTTCTCTACAAACAAGACTTTGGAGCCATTCTTAAAGCTACTTTCATTCCTACGATTCGTTTTGATGAAGCGTTCATTGCAATCATCGTAGGTATTTTAGGAACAACCATCTCTCCCTATTTATTCTTTTGGCAAGCTTCTGTAGAAGTAGAAGAAATGAAAAGCCATAAACGCAAACTAATTGTCAACAAGAAAATGATTGGTGAAAGCAGACAAGATGTCGACTTTGGAATGAGTGTTTCTGGTTTGGTCATGTTTTTCATCATCCTTACGACGGGAACAGTCCTCTTTCAAGGCGGAATTCATCAAATAGATACAGTAGAACAAGCAGCAATGGCATTGAAACCATTGGCTGGCGATCTTGCTTACGTATTGTTCGCAGTTGGTGTAATTGGAACAGGTTTAATCGCCATTCCTGTATTAAGTGGTTCGCTTTCATACATTTTCACAGAAACTTTTGGTTGGGAACAAGGCTTGGATAAAAAATTCCATGAAGCAAAAGGATTTTATGTCATCATCGCGCTTTCTTTACTAGTGGGTCTAGGTTTAAATTACGTTGGAATTTCACCCATAAAAGCTTTAATTTATACTGCCATTTTATACGGATTAACTGCTCCAGTGTTGATTGGAATCATTTTACACATTGCGAATAACAAAAAAATAATGGGTGAATTCACCAATGGAATTTTAGTCAATATATTGGGCTTTATTGCTTTAATCATCATGACTGTTGCAGCTGGAGCTTTGATTTATTTTCAATTTTAATAAGATGATTTTTAGAAACGCACGACATACGAATCAATTAGAACTTTTAGTAGAATTTTACACTCAAATCATCGGATTAGAAGTGCTTGGTCGTTTTGAAAACCACTCAAATTATGACGGAGTGTTTTTAGGATATCCAACGGCTGACTGGCACTTGGAGTTCACCCAATCAACTGAACAGGTGAATCACTCTTTTGATGAGGACGATTGTTTGGTATTTTATCCAACTTCAACCAAAGCTTTTAATACCATTCTTTCAACAATTAAAGAAAAACAAATCACTCCAATCAAAGCTAAAAATCCCTATTGGAATGAAAATGGAATTTGTATCTTAGATCCAGATGGATATACTGTAATTATTAGTCCTTTAAAAACAACAGCTACAACAAATTAATATGCGTCAACTATTCTCTTTAATGCTGCTTTTTTGTATCACAAGTGCTCATGCAAACGATGGTGCATTTTATGCGAAAGGTAATCAGTTAATTCCCATTTTGGAGAAAACCATTTCTCTTCAGAAAGAAATTCTAACTATTAAAAAAGTCGACAATGAATGGATCGATGTGACGGTCTATTACGAATTATTCAATCCGGGAAAAGCAAAAACCGTCTTGGTTGGTTTTGAAGCTCAATCTCCAGGAGGAGATGTCGATGGAACACCTGTTAATGGTCGTCATCCTTATATGCAAGACTTTACAGTGAATCTAAACAATCAAATCCTCAACTACGATGTAGCCATCATCAACGATTCGAGTTACTTGAAAACCGGACAATTCAACACCTTGAATAAAGAGGAAATCGAAATAGCTTCGGAAGATGTCAATGCAGTAGGTTTTTATTATGCCTACCATTTCAATGCAACTTTTAAAAATGGATTGAACACCATTGTGCACACTTATCGTAACCGTATTTCTTCTTCGGTGGAAATGGTGTATGATTTCTCCTATGTACTCACAGCTGCAAACAGGTGGGCGAACAAGCAAATTGATGATTTCACTTTGATACTTGATTTGGGGAATTATGAAACTTTTTATGTAGAGAAAACATTTTTTCAATCACAACAAGATTGGTTCATCAATGGCATTGCGAAAGTTTTGGATATCAAAGCAAATCCTGAACGTTTACTCAATAATGACGCATTAAAATTTCACTTACAAAAAGGTGATCTCCATTTTCACACGAAAAATTTTCACCCAAATGGAGAACTCAATGTGTTTGCTTTTCAGTACTACAATTTTGAAAGTGATACCGATTTTGCCTTTCCCATCTATTTTCAAGAACAACATTCAGCCACAACTGAATTTGAACTTAAAGCGCTTAAAAACTTACCTTATGCAAGAAGAGGTTGTGTGTTCAATGATCCTATAATGCAAACTTATTTTGAACAACAAGAATGGTATTTGGCCAATCCTAGTTACATTCCCAATAAAGATCAACTGACCGAAGAAGAAAAAAATTGGTTGGAAAGTATGGAAGAGGAAGACTTGAATGAAGAGGAATAATCAGTTATCCAATAAATCTTCTCTTCCTTGTTCTGATTTAGGTTTCTTTTCCCAATTGCTTTTTAAAATACGATAGACAACCGTTGCAGTTAGAATTGAAAATGCAATAGCGCTCAAATTGATTAATAGTTCGTTTTCAAGTAAACTGTAGTTGTTTGTTCCAACAGCAATGAATCCAATGATAAAACCAAGTACAATTTGACTTGCGAGTGTCACTCCCACTCCAAGAAAAGCAAAGCCCCAACGACTGCGATTGTAGCTATGAGCTAATTCGTAATAATATTTTCCAATAAAATAAAGAGGTAATAATCCTAACATGATTTTGGTATTCGTGTTTTTTTGAAATTAAATTAATCCTACAATTTTCCGTTTATTTATTTTCCCACTTCTTCTTCAAATACTTATACAATAAATAGTCTACTAAAACTCCGAATGTGATTGCTAAAATGGAAAGCGCTAGTGGGTTTTCACTCAATTGATAATTCCAAATAACTAGAATATACACAAACCCAAATAAAAATTCCGAAACAACAAAAAGAAATGCTGCTAATATTGCGTAAAACCAAGCGTTCTTGCCAAATTTTGCAGCTAAATCATAAAACAACTTGGCTAAAATAATTGCTGGAATAAAAGGAATCATGCTATTTATTTTATTTCAAATTTAACCATTTATCTCCTTCACTCGTTCTATTTCGCGATTGAAACTATTTCTGCTTTTTTGTGGACTTACTTTCATTATCTTTACACTTCGCAAAAAACAAACAAATGAGAATCATCATCGGTACCTTTTTATTCAGTTTACTTACGCTAATGGCTGTGAGTTGCAGCGATACACCGAAGCCTAAAAAGCCTAAAAAAGAAAAAGTAGAATCCTTGGTTGAAATCAAAAATGGAATCTATACTGAATATTATCCGGGAAGAAAAGCCATCAAATTTCAAGGTCCTCAAGACGAAAAAGGTATCCGTGATGGTCGCTGGTTTTTCTATTCCGAAAATGGGACAGAACAATCCATGACAGAGTTTGTAAAAGGGAAAAAAAACGGTTTTATTTTCGTACGCTATCCAAATGGACAAATGCGTTATACCGGTCAATTCAACAACGACGTAGAAGCAGGATTATGGCGCTTTTACAAAGAAGATGGTTCGTTGGATTTTGAGAAAACGTACGAAACACCAATCCAATAATTCATGTCTAGAATTCCCCCGCATATCATTGATGAAATCATGCAGACCGCTCGTATTGAGGAGGTCATTGGGGAATTTGTGAACTTAAAACGCTCTGGTTCAAACCTAAAAGGTCTGAGTCCCTTTGTGGATGAACGCACACCTTCTTTCATGGTGTCGCCTGCGAAACAAATATTCAAGTGTTTTTCTTCTTCAAAAGGAGGAACGGTGGTCACTTTCCTCATGGAAAAAGAACACTTTTCGTATCCAGAAGCATTGCGTTGGTTAGCTGACAAATATGGAATTCAAGTTCCAGAAGACGAACCACAATCAGCAGAGGAAATTGCGGCTATTACCGAAAGGGAAAGTTTGCACATCATCAACGAATTTGCAAAAGAACACTTCATTCACAACATGCACGACACCAACGAAGGACAATCTGTTGGTTTGGCTTATTTTGAAGAACGTGGATTCCGAGCGGATATCATCAAAAAATTCCAGTTAGGTTATTGCTTGAACAGCGGCGATGATTTCACAAAAGCGTCTTTAGCAAAAGGCTACAAATTGGAATACCTAGAAAATGTAGGTTTAGTTAAAACGAAAGAAGACCGTCATTTCGACTTTTTCCGCGGAAGGGTGATGTTTCCCATCCATTCCATCTCTGGTCGTGTACTTGGATTTGGTGGACGAACACTTTTTACGGATAAAAAAGTTGCCAAATATTTCAATTCACCTGAAAGTATCATCTACAACAAGAGTGAAATCTTGTACGGATTGTACTTTGCAAAGGGAGATATCATCAAATACGACAATTGCTTTTTGTGTGAAGGTTATACGGATGTCATTTCCATGCACCAAGCTGGAGTGACGAATGTTGTTTCTTCTTCTGGAACTTCTTTGACCAAAGAGCAAATCAAACTCATCAAACGCTACACCCAAAACATTACCATTCTATATGACGGTGATGCTGCGGGAATCAAAGCTTCTTTCCGTGGAATCGATTTGATTTTGGAAGAAGGAATGAACGTGAAAGTATTGCTTTTCCCTGATGGAGACGATCCTGATTCGTATTCTAAAAAGGTGAGTACGACTGAATTGATGGACTTCATCAAAGCAAACACTCAGGATTTTGTGAAATTCAAAACGTCTTTGTTGTTGGCTGAAGGTGACGCTGATCCGATTCAACGTGCACACATGATCCGAGAAATCGTGCATTCCATTGCATTGATTCCTGATCCGATTACACGCTCGGTTTACACCAAAGAAATTTCCAAGGAATTTGACATCGATGAGAGCATCGTTATCAATGAACTCAATAAAACCAAGAAGAATCATTTAGCGAAAGAGCTGAATGAACCTCAAATTGCAAGCAATCCGGAGCTCACAGATACTTTTGTTGAACCAACTCCTCAAACGAGTACCAAGAAAGATCCTTATCCGTATGAAGAATACGATTTGATTCGCATTTTAATCAAATATGGACCAATTGCTCTTTCTGTTGAACACATTGACGAGCATGGAGGAAATCAAAAAGTAGAAGTCTCAGTAGCTGAATTGATTCACCATGAATTGAACAAAGATGGTTTGGGCTTTTCTTACGACTTGTTTCAACGAATTTACATGCATACCATTGAAGGATTAGAGAAGAAAACCCTTTACAAAACCAGTTATTGGTTGAAACACAGCGACCAAGAAATTGTACAATGGGTTTCTGAAATTGAAAGCGATGAACACGAATTGAGTCCGCAATGGTTATTGAAATACAATGTGGATACCAATAGAGAAATTGATAAAATCAAAATGACCGTCATGGGCGGAATTTATGCCTTTAAAAATTTCAGAGTGATGAGTCGCATCAAAGAAATTAGAGTAGAAATTGGATTGATTGATGCGAATGACCATGAAAAATTGAACGATTTAATCTCAGAACAGATTATCTTAGAGCGCGTAAAAATGTCGATTGCCGCAAAATTGGGCAGAACAATAATGCATTAAAAAGATGTTAGAAACCTTATTCAATCTGGGACATTACAAAGTGAGTTTGCTCAACATATTAGTTGTAGCAGGTTTGATGTTTATTGCCTTTGTGTTGAGAAGATTGGTGCAACGTTCATTGAAAAAATACCTTTCAAGTGCCAAAATCCGTTTAGAAGGAAGACGTGTGACCTACTTAAAGATTTTCACACAAAGCATCTACGCTATTTTCGCTTACATTGCCATTTTGAGTTTCAACCTCAATAATAAAGACGTTACTTTCGGCAAATTTTTAGAATCAGAAATCATCAAAACGTCCAAATTTCAGTTGAGTTTTGAAAACATTCTGATGGTCGTTTTGATCATTTTTGGAGCCAAAGTATTATTGAATTTCGTTCATTTATTCTTACAGAGAAGGTTCCGCAAAGACAATCAGTTTGACAAGGGAACAGAATACGTTTACATGCAAGTTGCAAAGTACATCATCTACATCTTTGCTTTTTTCATGTGTTTAGGTGCATTGAACGTAGAGCCTTCTATTTTCCTTGGAGGTTCAGCTGCATTATTGGTTGGTTTAGGATTGGGCTTACAAGATGTTTTCAAAGACATGTTCTCCGGTTTTGTGTTGTTATTTGAAGGTAGTATTCGTGTGGGAGACGTCATTGAATTCAACGATGGGAAATCTTCTGAATCCATTGTAGCTAAAATTTTAAGAATACATGTTCGTACCACTCAGATTGAAACACGCGACGGCAATGTATTGATTGTACCTAACACCAAACTCACACAAGAATACATTGAAAACTGGAGCCATGGTTCGCATCTATCGCGTTTCCGCATTCCTATTACCGTTCATTACGGTACAGACACTCAAATGGTCAGTGATTTATTGATCCAAGCAGCAATGAGTCACCCAAAAGTAAAGAAAACTGAACCGGTGCAAGTGCGCATGGTTGAATTTGGAGAGAACGGTTTACAAATGGAGTTGATTTTCTGGGCCGATCAAAGTTGGGACATCAACGAATACAAATCCGAAATCCGTTTCGAAATAGACCGTTTATTCCGCCATTACGGTATCGTGATTCCTTATCCACAACGTGAAGTACACGTGTTTGGGAAACACTAATTGGTTTTAGTACTTCCATCCATCAAATTATTACGTCTTTTTGCTTCATTCATTTCTTGGATTAGTATATTTGCGCCCATGAAAGCAGAAGTAAAAGAGTTAATCGCAGCGATGAGCAAACGCTTTACATCGCACCCATGGCATGGAATTGAAATCGGTGAAAAACAACCGGAAATTTTAAATGCCTTCATTGAAATTATTCCAAGTGATTCTATCAAGTACGAAATAGACAAAGCATCAGGTTACATCATGGTGGATCGTCCTCAAAAATTATCCAACCACATGCCTTGCTTGTACGGTTTTGTTCCTCGTACTTACTGTGATACTTTGGTAGCAGAAATGGCGAACGAGAAAACGGGACGCACTGACATCGTTGGTGATGGTGATCCTTTAGATATTTGTGTATTGTCTGAACGTACATTCAACCACGGAAACATTTTGTGTGAAGCAAAAGTACTTGGTGGATTCCGCATGTTGGACGGTGGTGAAGCAGATGATAAAATCATTGCTGTTTTGAAAGGCGATCAAGCTTACGGTAATATGAATGATATTTCTGAAATGCCGAAATTGGTCATCGATCGTGTACGCCACTTTTTCTTGACTTACAAAGATTTAGATGGTGCTGCTAAAAACGTTGAAATCACACATGTTTACGGAAAAGAGGAAGCATACGAAGTGATTCGTCGCTCACATGCTGACTACACCGCAAAATATGGTAATGCAGATGACAATTTAGCTGTAGCTTTAGAAAAATTGATCGGTTAAAACAATTAGCGGTTCTCCGTGTTTACATTAAAAACGAGTATGAAAAAAATAATTATCATTGGTGTTCTTGCTTTTTGTGCAAGCCTAACAGCTTCAGCGCAAATTGCTCCGCAAGCCAGTCCAATCAGCAAATTGGAACAAAAAATCGGTTTAACTGATGTAACTATTAATTACTCTCGTCCAGGTAAAAAAGGTCGTGAAGTATTTGAAGAAGTAGTTCCATTTGGAGAAATCTGGAGAACAGGCGCAAATGAAAATACCAAATTCACTTGTGGTGATGCGATTGTTTTTGGAAAAGATACCTTGAAAGCGGGAACTTATGCTTTGTTCACAAAACCAGGAAAAGAACAGTGGGAAATCATCTTCTACACGGATGCTACTAACTGGGGAACTCCTGAAGTTTGGTCGGATTCAAAAGTGGCTTTGAAAACGACTGCTCCTGTTGTGCATTTGAAAGAAACTGTTGAAAATTTCACCATCAACATTGATGCGATGGATAACAACGGTGCAAAATTGGTGTTGGCTTGGGATAAAACACAAGTTTCAGTTCCATTTACAGTTCCTACGGATAGTAAAGTAATGGCGAACATCAAGAAAACAATGGCTGGACCAAGTGCTAATGATTACAATTCTGCTGCTTTGTATTACTTGAATGCTAAAAAAGACCTAGCTCAAGCTTTGGAATGGTCAACGAAAGCATGTGAAATGCGCAATGATGCTTATTGGATGTTGCGCACGAAATCATTGATTCAAGCAGAATTAGGAGACAAAAAAGCAGCAATCGAATCTGCAAAAGCAGGTTTGGTTTTAGCTGAAAAAGGTAAAAATGCAGACTACGTTAAAATGTTCAACGACTCTATCAAAGAGTGGTCGAAATAAACGTATTTAACTCATTCATAAAGGGTTCGGGATTTCCGGACCCTTTTTTATGTTTTGTTGGTTTGATTTTTGTGAAACCGAATCAATTTTCTTGCTTATTTTAGAACGAAATCAATCGTATGCGCACATTACTTTCGGCTTTTTTTAGTTTCTTTTTTCTGAGTCTGTTTGCTCAAACAACTATGGAGAAAACCACTCACGACTTTGGTGAATTGAGTGCTAATGCAGATCGTTACATTGACATTACATTCAAAACAAAAAGTTCCAAAGCTGCGTATTTGTTGCGTATCGAACAAAGTCCAGAAGTTGTTTATCGCATCAACACCGATCTCATCCAACCTGATAGCACTTACGTTCTGCGATTTCAAGTAAACCCAAAACAAAAAGGTTCTTTTGATTATTTGGTACGCATTTATTTCAGTGATAATCCACAAGCCATTGAATTGCATTTAAAAGGTAGTATCCAAAGTGCTCCTAATCTTTCAGATAATTACCTCACACGTTGTCCGGATTTTTCGGCTGTTCCAAGTGAACCACAAAGCAGTGAATTGACCATCATCACTGTTGACAAGGAAACGGGAGCTCCCCTATCGCGTTCAAGTGTTGCGATCATTCGTAACGGTGAACCTGCAGGAGCTTGGATTACTGGTAAAAAAGGTTCTTTCAAAGCCAACATTCCCTTTGGATTCTTCTATTTTTTGGCTGCTCACGATGGTTATTTAAAAAAAGAAGCGGGCGTGTATGTGGGACCTGAAATCACGGAAATCACCATTCCTTTGAGCAAAGATCCTGCATTACAAGAACCTGTTGCTATTGTTGAGCCACCGATTGAAGAACCAACGGTACTTGCTCCAGAAGAAGCGGTCGAAATCATCAAAGAGCAAACACCAACAGTTGATACAGTGATGCAAAACTATCCCGAATTGGCGAAAATTCCAGCTGATGATTTTTCAACAGAATTGTTCAACGATGTCAATGTGGTATTTGTACTCGATATTTCCAGTTCGATGAAATTGGGTGAGAAAATGGATTTGATGAAGTATTCTTTGAATCAATTGGTGAGTCATTTACGACCGAGTGATCGCATGGGGATGGTGACCTATTCGGATAATGCCGAAGTATTTCAAGCTCCCACACTTGGATCCGATAAAACGCAAATTCAAGAAGCAGTCAGTGCCTTAAAACCAAAAGGAATGACTGCTGGAGGAAAAGGAATCAAATTGGGTTTCAAGGAAGTGATGAGAAACTTCGACCCCAACAAAACCAATATGGTCATTGTCATTACGGACGGTGCATTCAACAAAGATTCGGATGATTATCAGAAAGTAGTGAAGAAATACGCAAAGAAAGGAATTGTATTTTCAGTTGTTGGTATCCAAACCAAAGAGAAAGATGCGGTTATGATGACAGAAGCTGCTACATTTGGACATGGAAGATACGTTCCGATACACGTTTTAGCCGATGCGCAATACAATTTATTGAAAGAGATTCGCATTGCCTCATTTAAAGGAAAATAGGATGAAGTTGAGTTTGATTGGGTTTTCTCAAATCAAATTGAAAACAATCATCTTTCTTCAGGTATTTACTTCATTGAAGTTATCGAATCTAAAGTATTTTGATGAAATTTATCATAAAATAGTACTTACAAGTTAAAAGCTCCTTTCGGAGCTTTTAACTTTACAGACCACCACCTAACGCTTTGTATAAAGCAACTTTCACCTGAGCTTTTCGGCACTTCAGATCCAACAGTTCCATCTGTGTTTCTAAGTAATATTCTTGCGTAGTAATGATTTCGATATAGGTAGACCTCCCCAGTGCATACAACTCACGAACTGAGTTCACAGATTCTTCCAAAATAGTTAGTTCCTCATTTTTTAATAATATCATTTCATCCAAACTCAAATTCATCTGATTTAATTCATAAACTTCAGAATAAGCATGTAAGATCGTTTTTTCATAGTTTAAATACGCTTCTTTTTGTTTTCCTGAAGTTTCCATCAATTGAGCTTTCAAAGAACGTCTATTCAAGACAGGCAACAGCATACCAGCAGCAACATTGTATGCCAGTGATGCAGGTTCAAACAATAGTGCCAAACGGAAAGCCTGTAATCCCATAGATGCATTCAATTGAATTGTTGGATAAAATGCTTTTCGAGCACTTGTCAAGTCAGCTTTCGATGCGATCAGCAACTGCTCAGCTTGTTGAATGTCAGGTCTGTTTTTGAGCAATTGTTCTGGGTCAGTCAAAGACAATTCACCCATTAACGAATCAACTTGACTCAATGTGTTTCTGGGAATAGCTCTTGGATAACTCCCCGAAAGTGTGCTCAATTTTATTTCGTAAGATCGGATCTCTTGCTCCACTTCGACCAACATTTTTTGGGTTTCTAGTAGTTGGGAGCGTGTTAAATGAACAGCGACTTCAGTAGCTCTTCCTGTTTCAAATTCAGCTTCGACTACATGTATCGCCCTTTCTTGCAATTGAATATTCTCTTGTAGCTTTAATCGTTGTTCATCTAGGGTCAATAAAAAGAAATAAGTAGTTGCAATCTCAGCGACCAACTCATTTTCTGTTAGTTTTCGCCCCATTTCTGAAGCAAAAAAACGACGAACTGCCGCTACTTTTTGATTTTTCAATTTCCCCCAAAGATCGATCTCCCATGACGAATGAACCCCCATGAAATAATCTGGAACTGCTGGATTTGGAATGCGTTGTTTATCATTTAGATTTGGTGAGAACTGCGTGTCATAGTTTCCTACCCCATCGATCGTGTAATCTCCAAATTTACGAACACCAGAACTTAATCCAATTTGTAATTCGGGCAGTCGAATCCCTCTTGTAAAGGTCACTCCAGCCCTTACTTGCTGTACTTTAGCATCCATAATCTGCAGATCAATATTGTGTTGAAAAGCACTATCTATCAATGCATTTAAATGGACGTCTTTAGAGAGTTTATTCCAAGACGGCAAGGTATCGCACTCCTCTTTTTTCAACGAATCAATGGATTGCTGCTTTGCATTGGATGCAAACGTTTCAGGCAACTTGAGATCCCGACGAAACGCTGGTGAAACGCTTTTACAGGAAGTGACTGCGAGTATCAAAAATGTGATATAGATGTATTTCATTGTTTTGCTTTTTTAAAACGCGATTCCATTAGCGCGAATACATAATAAAGTCCCGGAATGATAATCACACCGAGTATCGTACCGAAGATCATTCCCCCAGCAGCTGCCGAACCGATGGTTCTATTTCCAATTGATCCGGCTCCAGATGCCAACATTAATGGGATCAATCCAGCGGTAAATGCGAAAGAAGTCATAAGAATGGGACGCAAACGCGCTACAGCTCCTTCAATGGTCGCATCCAAAATACTACTTCCTTCCTGCTGTTTCATCAAGGCAAATTCAACAATCAGAATTGCATTTTTACCCAGCAAACCGATGAGCATCACAATGGCAACTTGTGCATAAATGTTGTTTTGCAAACCGAACATCCACAAGAATAAATAGGAACCAAATAAACCTACTGGTAAAAACAATAGTACAGGGAAGGGTAATAAGAAGCTTTCATATTGTGCCGATAACAACAAATACACAAACAACAAACACAAGGCAAAAATGATGATAACCTGGTTCCCAGAAAGGATCTCCTCCTGCGTCATTCCTGAGAATTCATAAGAATACCCTCTTGGTAATGCTGTTTTAGCAGTCTCTTCTATGGCTCGGATCGCATCTCCACTACTGTAACCGTCAGCTGGTGAACCGTTGAGCAAAGCAGAAGGATACATGTTAAAGCGAGTTACCTGTTCTGGTCCGAAAACGCGCTCGATGCGAGCAAAAGAACTGTATGGAACCATTTCTCCGTCTGCATTCTTAATGCGCAACTTTAATAAGTCTTCTGGTTGAGCACGATATTTAGGATCGGCTTGAACCATTACTTTATACATTTGTCCAAAACGAATAAAGTTAGTTGCGTAATAACTTCCGATCAATGTTTGTAAGTTCGACATGGCGGCATCTACCGTGATCTTCTTTTTAGCGGCATTATCCGGATCAATGTGTACCATGAATTGCGGAAAACTCGGGTCAAAACCAGAGAAAGCCTCCTTGATCTCATCCCGTTTGCGCAATTCTTTTAAGAAATGCTGGTTTATACGGTTCATTTCCTGCAAATCTCCAGAACCAGTCATATCCAAGACACGCAATTCAAACCCATCAGCATCACCAAATCCAGGAACCGCTGGTGGTGGAAAGAATTGGATTTCAGCGTCTTTGATGTGCTTGGTTCGTTCCTCTAAATCAGCGATCAGTTCATTAGCACTTTTTTCACGCTGATCCCAAGC
Source organism: Fluviicola sp. (assembly GCA_020849495.1). Lineage (GTDB taxonomy): Bacteria > Bacteroidota > Bacteroidia > Flavobacteriales_D > Crocinitomicaceae > Fluviicola. Next base: position 5,545 of record JADLGD010000163.1, on the reverse strand, counting down.
TTTCAAGTTGATTGTACTCATTCCGTAAGAAGCACCTACTCCATCTGTCATCATGCTATAACCTGTCAAACTGGAAATAGATTCCACTTCTGGAAACTGCTTTGCAATGCGGTCGATCTCATCCATTACCAACTCGGTTCGTTCCAAGGTAGCACCGGCAGGAGCATTCACACTCACGTAAATTGTTCCTTGATCCTCCGTTGGTATGAATCCAGTTGGGACAACTTTGCTGATCCCAAAGGTCAAAACGACAAAAACTACTAACGAAACCAACGTGATTATCCTTCTATTTGCTATCATACGAAGCAAGCGTTTGTACTTCTCTGAAAGTCGATCATAACGTTTGTTGAATGCCTGGAAGAAACGTTGCAACCATGTTTGTTTCGGGTGTTCTGGAATGGGTTTCAACATCAAAGCACATAGTGCAGGAGTTAAGGTCAAGGCGTTGATCCCTGAAATTACAATAGAAATCGCCATGGTAATGGAAAACTGTCGGTAAAACACTCCAACTGGACCATCCAAAAAAGCTACGGGAATGAATACAGCTGACATAACGAGAGTGATAGCCAAAATAGCCCCTGTAATTTCACTCATGGCTTCTTTCGTTGCTGTCATCGCGTCGAGGTGTTTCTCATGCATCTTGGCATGGACGGCCTCCACTACGACAATCGCATTATCCACCACAATACCTATCGCCAACACCAAGGCAAACAAGGTCAGTAAGTTGATAGAAAACCCAAACAATTGCATGAATGCAAAGGTTCCGATTAAAGCAACTGGTACTGCCAAAATCGGGATAAGAGTAGAACGGAAATCTTGCAAGAATAGCATCACCACCAAAGCCACCAAAATAAAGGCTTCAATAAGTGTTTTGATTACTTCTGAGATAGCTGCATCCAAGAATCTTGAAACATCGTAACTGATTGTGTAATCCATTCCAGGAGGGAAACTCTTTTCTTTGAGTTCAGACAACTTGTCTTTCACATTCTGGATTACCTCGCTAGCATTGGAACCTGGTCGCTGTTTGAGCATGATTGCCGCCGAAGGCAAGCCGTTTTCTTTTGACGTCACATCATATTCGACACTACCGAATTCAATCTCAGCTACGTCTTTCAATCGTAACATTTCACCACTATCGGTCACTTTGATCACGATATTTTCATACTGCTGTTGCTCGGTTAGTTTCCCCGTGTATTTCAATACATATTGCATCGACTGCGCCTTGCGCCCTGAACTTTCTCCGATCTTTCCTGGTGCTGCTTCAATATTCTGTGCCCTCAATGCAGTTATAACATCCTCTGCAGACAAGTCATAAGCATCTAGTCGGTGTGGTTTTAGCCATACACGCATAGCATACTCGCGATTTCCCATGATTTGAGCGTACCCAACTCCTTCAATTCGACGTAATTCCAAAAGCACGTTTATATCAGCGAAGTTGTATATGAATTTTTCATCTACAGTTGGATCATCACTTTTCAAGTTGATATACATCAACATACTGTTCACTTCTTTCTCGGTAGAAACTCCAGCTTTGATCACCTCTTCTGGAAGTTCATCCAGCACTGTTGCAACCCGGTTTTGTACGTTTACAGCCGCTACATCTGGATCTGTTCCTACATTGAAAAAAATGGTAATGATACTCATACCGTCATTCCCGGAAACCGAGGTCATGTAGGACATTCCTGGAACCCCGTTAATTGCGCGCTCAAGTGGTGTTACTACCGCTTTAGCACAGACTTCGGCGTTAGCTCCTTTATAATTGGTCACCACAGAGACAGCTGGAGGAGCGATATCAGGATATTGTGTTACGGGTAAACCCAACAAAGCAAGTAAACCTAATAGTACAATGAATAAGGTAATGACCAATGATAAAACTGGTCTTTGTATAAACTTTTGAATCATAACTCTAGGTTCAGAATTTGGATAAATCGCGTAAAATCTTTTTGATCGGAACCGTTTCCTTGCGGATCATCATTCCATCGCTTACTGACTGCAGACCTTCATAAACGAAAGTTTCTTTCGCGGTTAGTCCTTTTGAAATCACATATAAATGCGGTAAACGGTATGCGATGGAAATAGGTCTGATCTGTACCTTTCCGGAATCATTCACCACATAAACATAAGTTCTATCCTGAATATCGATCGTTGACTTTTGAGGAATCACCAATACTTTCTTGAAATTTTTCGGAATGCGTACTTTTCCGCTTGCTCCGTGTTTCAAAAGTTCTTGCGGATTTTTAAAACGAGCACGGAAAGCCAAATTTCCAGTTTGATCATCGATCTGACCGTCCATCGTTTCAATTAAACCAGAAACTTCGTGAAGCTCTCCATTCGCTTTTACCAATTGTACACTGCGATCTTGTGAACCTTTTTTAGTGAGTTTCGACATGAAATCGAGGTATTCCCTTTCAGAAACATCGAAATAGGCAAACACTTCTTCATTCTGCGACAAATTCGTCAACAAGGTTCCCTCTTCAATCAAACTTCCGATCTTGATCGGTAAGCGGTCGATCACCCCGTCGAATGGTGCCCTGATCTTGGTATAGGATAACACCAAACGCGCGTGCTCTTCTTCTGCAAGAGCCTCCTCTACTTTTGCTTTAGATGCCAGCAATTTGTTTTTAGCAAACTCCAATTCGATCTAAGAAACCACACCTTTTTCAACCAATTGACGGGTATTTTGCACTTCCAATTCATTTGATTTCACTGCGGCCTGTTCAGATTTCAATAAAGCGCGGCGTTTTGCTAGTTGCTCTTTGTACTCGCGATCATCGATTGAAAATAACAATTGACCGGCTTTTACGTGAGCACCTTCGTCTACGTGGACTTTGTCTAAATAGCCCGTCAACTTTGCGCGGATTTCGACATTTTGAACAGCTTTGATCTCAGCCACATAATCAACGAATGCATTTGTATCAATTAATGCCGCGGTTGTAACTGGAAAAACCTCTGTTGTTTCTTTATTTTGTTCGTTTTGACAAGAAAATAAGGTTCCCACAAATAGTGGAAACATCCATAATAAATATTTCATTGGGATCTAACTTTTTGTAAATAATGTAGCTCGGAATTCCGAGAGATTAACAAAAAGTTTCGAATTTTGGAGGTGGACTTTTTAAATCAAATACCATCCCTTTATGAAAGAAAGAAAAGTAAAATCTATTCTCGCTGTTGGAACCTTCGATGATTTCAAGCGAAATGGTAGAAATGAGAAAACCGAGAAAATTTGAATCACTCAGTTCTACTTCTTCTTCAATGGTATGACCTTTCGTATTCACATCTTCTTTTTCTGAACATGTATTTTCAATATCAAAAATCGATTGTTTTAGAATAGAAAATTGAAAGATGTTTTCCGAAACAAAAAGTAACAGACACAACAGCAAGCAAGTTTGTCTCAAGTGCCTTATAAATACTGGTATGTTAACAAAATATGCCATCGAAAATAGAACAATGCAAAGATAAGAAAATTTAATCCGCATGTCTTTTTTAACAAACATTGGGATTGATGGCTCACGACTTTTCTACTTGTTTAGCGAACGAAAAACATTCAAATTTGTTAACTATTAAAGTAATTTCAAACTGTCATCTAATATGAATTATTTTGCAACCTTCATTTTAAGTTTTTCACTTCACATGACCTCTGCTCAAACTGCCGACCAAGTAGTACAACAACAATTGGAAGCATACAATGCAAGGGATATAGAACGCTTCATGGACTGTTTTCATAGCGAGATTGAGATATGGACTTTGGGAGAAGAAAATCCATCTGCCCAAGGATTTGAACAGGTAAAAAAAATGTACGAAAATCTTTTTCAACAATCGCCTGATTTACATTCCAAAGTATTGAACCGTTCTACAATAGGTCAAAAAGTAATTGACTACGAACAAATTAGTGGTCGACTAGGTTCCAAGGAAGATTTATTTCTTGTGATGATCTACGAAGTAAAGGACGGAAAGATCTGGCGTGCTTGGGCGGTGAGAGAGTGAGTTGAATAGTTTACTTCCTTCAATAGTTCAATAAATCAATTAAAACGTAAAGAAAAAACGGTATTTTCGATAAATAGTATTCATCGAAAAAGAGGCGTTAATGATGACAGAAGCTGCTAAATTTGGACATGGAAGATACGTTCCGATACACGTTTTAGCCGATGCGCAATACAATTTATTGAAAGAGATTCGCATTGCCTCATTTAAAGGAAAATAGGATGAAGTTGAGTTTGATTGTTGGAAGTTTAGTGTTGAGTTTCATTGGATTTTCTCAAAATACCAAACAAGAAAAAATGGCCGTTAGAGCTGTCATTGATCAGTTTTTTGAAGGTATGCGTTTAGGTGATAGTGCAATGGTTAAAAAGACAGTTCATCCAGATGTCGATTTGTACACGACCTATTTTGACAGAAACAAACAAGCACAAGTTGCTTCTGATAACATTGAAAGTTTTTTAGAATCAATTGCGACTCCGCGCGAAGAAAAATGGGACGAACGCATTTCAAATGTTGAAATAAAGATCGAAGACAACTTAGCAACAGCGTGGATGGATTATACCTTCTACCTCGATGACTTTCAAAGTCACAGCGGTGTGAACGCTTTTCAATTGGTCAAACTCAACGGCAATTGGCTCATTTTACACATTACTGATACCCGAAGAATGGGGAAATGAAGCTAGTTTTCTATCTCTAAAACTTCAAACTACAGATCCATATTTTGCAAACAAAGCCAATTGTCCTGCATGATAGGCAGTGTGCGAAATGATTCTCCCAAATGCTTCTGCTTTCATTTTGGTTCCAAACTCTTTCGTTGTAATGGTTTCATCCCAGGAATCATCTTCTTGCTGAGCAATCGCAGATAAAACCGTTTTGTTTGCTTGGTTTAAATAATCAGTCAATTCTATCAAATTCGTCCATTCACCCGTATCTTTCTGATCAATGACTGTTTGCGCTTTCACATGAACCTCTTCCAATTTGAAAACGTTCTTCGAAAACAACAACTCAACATCGCCAATGTGTCGCATAAGAAAACCAACACTATTGGGACTTGGCACTAGTTTTTTTGAAAGATCACTTTCAGTGATGGTCTCCAAAACCAGTTGTAATCGTGTTCTAGCTTCTTGATATGCTTCGTAAAAGTGTTTTGTGGTTTCCATAATGGATCGATTATTTTCTGTAAGTTAAGCATTCTTTTGTATAGTACTTCTTTTTCAACCAAAAAGCAATGCGCACCATGATGATCAATGCTGGAACTTCGACAAATGGACCAATCACACCCGCGAAAGCCTGACCGGAATTGATGCCAAAAACAACAATGGCAATTGCAAACTCTAATTAATTGGGGGAAGCATAAAAATGAAAGTATTGATTTGTGTTACTACAGCTATTTAATATCATTTGAAACTTTAAAATATGTTTTAAAGAATAAATTACACTTAATGTTTAAATTTATCTTATTCAATTATGCTTGTTTTCAAATGCTTTCGATATCCTGTAAACACATTAGATTTAGAAATAAAACCTTCGTATACGCTGTTGGAAACGACTGGTAAAACCCATAAAC
>JADLGD010000162.1 GCA_020849495.1 Fluviicola sp. | reverse complement strand
GCACATTGTACATGGTGACCAATTAAAAAATCCGGATTTCTACCTGAAAGTAAATTGAGAAACAATAATGCATCTGCCTCTTTTGAAATTTGGTGAGATGCACCTGGGAAAATGATTACTGGAATGCTTGAATGAAGCTTCAAAAAGCTGACAACAGCTTCAATGTCATTACGCTGAACTGTACTTCCGCCAACAAAAAAATAACTAACGCCAGCAAACTTCGCTTTTTCAATTAAACTCTGAAGTTGAAAGGCTGTTTTAGTTTTTTCAGGATCAATTAAAAGTGCAATTTGTCCTTTCTTTGCTGCTAGTTTTTCAAGAATGTTCATGCAGTTACTGTAGTTTTGTTTGGTTGCAAGTTATCAAAAATCCGTCAAACTCAATAAATTTCAAAACGGATTCTTTGAAGCCGCTGGTTGTTAGTGTTTTACCAATGTAGCTATCGTCTTTTTTTGATACTTGTAAATCTGTTTTAAAAATCAGTTGATTCCTGTCAGAAAGTTTGTAAAGAGTTTCTTTGAAAGACCATAACAAGGTCATTTCTTTTGCTGAATGAATATTAAAAATACTCGCTTCTTTCTCGTTAACAAATTTATGTTGAACGATTAAGGCTTTTTGATTAATTTCTTCAATGTCAATTCCAATTGCAAAAGCATCACAAGTGCCAATTGCAACATATTTTTTAGAATGAGAAATCGAGATGAAACCACTGCGTTCTAAATAAGGGGATCCACTGTCATCGTAAAACAATTCTTCAGAACCAAACAAATGATGTTTTAAATACCTAGAAGCGGCAAATTCCAATTTTTTTTCTGGGTGTTTAAAGGATTTAAAACGTTCTTTTTCGCTTGTATTTAATGCGTCAACATACGTGTCTGTTTGATTTACAGATACTTCCATTAAATAAATAGATACATCCGTTAAATTGATAATCTTGACATGTGACATCTTGCAAAAATATAAAAGAAGTTATTAACGAAGGTTGTTTACTGTTTAAAACTATCTGAAGTGCTTGATTTTGTTGATGTTTTGTAAGATGTATTGTTTTGTTTGTGTTAATCAATGTTAACAGACCGTTAATGTGAAAACTTTTTTAAGAAATGTTAACACATCGATTTTTACTATATTTACACGCTTTGTTACACTAAATATTGATGTATAATTAAACTGTACTTATGTTGCGAAAACTCAACTTGTTATTTGCAAGTATCTTGTTGACAGCGTTTTGGAGTCATTCTCAGTCTGGTCTGGGAACGATTCGTGGTAGCGTTATTGATAAGGAAAGCAAAGAGCCAATTCCACAATGTGGGATTGCGATCAAGCAGAATGGAACACTAAAAGGGTCAACTACAACTGACTTTGATGGTGAATTCCAAATTAACTCTCTCGCTCCAGGTTCTTATGACGTCGAGATTAGTAATCCAGGAGAAGGATATCAACCTACAGCTATCAAAGGTGTGGTTGTTACTTCTGACCGTATTACTTTCCTTGATAACACTGAGCTTGGTTTCCCTTCTGATGCGAAGGAAATTGAAGAGGTAGTCATCGTTGCTTACAAAGTTCCACTCATCCAACGAGATGGTGGTCCTTCTGGAGCAACAATTACACGTGAAGACATTTCGCGTTTACCTGTGCGTAGTGCTGCTGGTGTAGCTAGTACTGTTGGTGGGGTAAACACAAATGAAGGAACTGGAGATATCTCCGTTCGTGGTTCACGTTCAGATGGTACTTACTTCTTTATTGATGGTATCAAAGTGCGAGGATCTTCAAACTTACCAAAATCAGCTATTGAAGAGGTATCAGTAATTACTGGTGGTCTTCCTGCTAACTATGGTGATGCTACAGGTGGTGTAATCTCGGTTACAACTCGTGGTCCTTCATCAAAGTACTTTGGTTCATTTGAAGGTGTGACTTCTGGTTTTTATTTTAAAGGAGCTGATCCTGACGGATACGATGGTAAAGTAATTGGATTGGATAAATTCGGTTATAACTTAGTTGAAGGTTTATTGTCAGGACCTTTATTGATGAAAAAAGATTCTACTGGAAAGAAAACAAAACCGATTTTAGGTTTCTTGGTTTCTTTGAACTACACGAATGAATTGGATAGCCGTCCATTGAATGGTGGAAGCTACCGTATTAAGAAAGACGCAAGAGATGCTTTGTTGACTAGCCCAGTTAGACCAACAGCTGATGGTTCAGGAACGTTCCACAATGCTTATTTCTTACGTTCAAGCGATTTTGAGAAAACAGCATGGAGAATGAATGCTGCAACGTCTACTATTTCTGCTTCTGCAAAAATTGACGTGAATACAGGGCCTTCTGTTAACTTGACTTTCGGGGGATCATTGAACTACAATTACGGTAGTAACTATAATTACGAAAGTTCATTGTTGAACTTCTCTAACTTTGGGGTTTACAAAAGTTTAGATTACCGTGTATATGGTCGTTTTACTCAGCGTTTTGGAAACAAAGCTGAAGGAAACAGCTCTCGTATTAAATCTGCTTTGTACAACATCATGGTGGATTACTCGAAATCAAAAGACGAGTATTATGATAAAAATCACAAATTCAACTTGTTTAACTATGGACATGTAGGTTATTTTGATCGTCGTTACGAGAAACAATATCAAATAGATCCTAAAACAGGTAACCATGTTCAAGAAGCTGTAGAAGAAGAAACGATGGTGTATTTTACTGCATCTGAAACAAATTCAGCTTTAGCGGCGATTACTCAGAATTATTACAATATCTATGCAAATGACCCAATTGGTCATTACGAGAAATTGTTGCAAATTCAACAAGGTCGTGCATTGAGAAATGGTGATGTTCCAGAAAGTGTTTACGGTATTTGGAATAACATTGGAACACCAAACAATGGTTTTGGTAAATCTGAAAATGATCAATTCCGTGTAACTGGATCTGGTTCTGTTAATATTGGTGACCACTCCATTTCTTTAGGTTTTGAATACGAACAACGTTGGGATAGAGGTTGGTCAAACGGAAACGCTGGTCCAATTGAATTGTGGACAGTAGCTCGTTTGTTGGCTAATAATCACATCTCTGAGTTAGACAAATCAAATCCACACATCGTTGATTTTGCATCGTACCAACAAATTTCTTACGATCGTTTGAATGCTGGTTATGCTTACCAATCAGGTACAGGTCAATATGGTGGTCAAGAAAACAATGATGATCAATCATTCTTTGATTACAACTTACGT